>CACYDE010000201.1 GCA_902773045.1 uncultured Ruminococcus sp.
TTTAGACTCGGGCTTCTTGTTCAAGTCAAGAGAAGTTTCTTTAGACTCGGGTTTCTTGTTCAAGTCAAGAGGAGTTTCTTTAGACTCCGGCTTCTTGTTCAAGTCAAGAGGAGTTTCTTTAGGTTCGGGATTCGAAAAATCAAACGTATCAGTTCCCATATCGGGGGAACCGAAGTTTAGTGAAAGACCTTCCTCCTGATTCATTTGACTTCCGCACAACGTACAGAATTTGAGCTCCCTGTCAACATTGGCGCCGCATGTCGGGCATTTAACGGTATTGCTTTCGGTGCTGCCGGACTGATAAGAAGAACCCGACTCATCGTCAAGCTGATTTCCGCAGGACGTGCAAAATTTCAGTTCGCTGCTCATGCTTGCTCCGCACTTGGAACAAGTAACCTTTCCGAACGGATTTGTTTCTTCCTGAGGAGCACTTTCTCCGAGAGGACTGCCGCAAGACGTACAGAATTTCAAATCACCGCTTACAAAAGTTCCGCAGTTTGGACAAGTAACATTATCACTTCCCATATTAATTCCCACAGGTGAGGGAACATTGAACGGCGGCATTGGCGCAGGAGCGTCAAAATTCGTTTTAGCGCCGCAGAACGTGCAGAATTTCAGATTCATGTCGATCATTTGCCCGCAGCCCGGACATGGGATCTCATTCTTTGGAACCGGCGCAAACTGAACGACCTTGCTTCCGCAGACGCTGCAGAACGTTGCGCGGTTTGAGATCTGTGCTCCGCAGTTTGTGCAGTTTGTCACGCCTTTGGCGTCTCGTATCTGCTTACGATAAGAGGATATTTTCTGCTCTGTATCAAGAGCCTGAGCAACATACCCGGCAAGCTGAGGCTCAGCGTTGTTCGGATGAAGACTGACGTATACCTTACCTATTTCACGGTAAATGTTGGTCAATTTTCTTTCTTCGTCATATATGGCAGAATTCTTTCCAGCCATCTCCGTGACATCCTTCGCTTTTTGGACGGCGGATTGTCCCAAATTGGAAATTTTCTTTCCGAAATCATCAAAAAAAGCCATACTCTATCTCTCCTATCTATCCGATGAAACGCTCGATTCGGTCTTAGTTGTCTTTGATGCGGTCTCGGACGATTTGCTTTCGGAATCCGTACTTACGGAAACTTTACTTTCCACATTCTTGTTTTCGGAATCCGTACTTACGGAAGCTTTACTTTCCACATTCTTGTTTTCGGAATCCGTACTTACGGAAGCTTTCTTTTCCGAGCTTTCCGTTGAAGGGGTATATTTATAATTTTCGTGAACATTCACATCACTGAAGCTGTACTTGCTGTAACCGTTTGTTTTTTCAAATTCGGCTTTTGTTCCCGGGTAATAAATATCCTTAAGCTCCCAGAGAGAAGTTAACCAACCGATATTCGCCGGCTTTTGGGCAAAATAAACTTTTGAAAGTTTATCACAGCTTGAAAAAACGCCGGATCCGTCAAGTTCGGGAGTTCCTTCAAAAATCACCTGATTCATCAAATCACAGTTATAGAAAGCGTATGAACCGATTTTTTCAATATTCTCCTTGATGACGAAGCTTTTCAAGCTTGTGCAGTCTTCAAACATTCCGCTTGGGATCGCCGTCATACCCGACGGAAGAGTAACATCGACAAGAGATGAGCAGCCGTTGAAAAGATAATCACCCATTCCCACAACAGTATCCGGAATAACTATCTTTTTCAGTGAAGTGCATGATTTAAAAGCGGAAGACCCAATGTAGGTAACCGTTTCCGGAATCGTCACCGTCTGAAGGGATGAGCAGCCGTAAAAAGCGTAGTCCGGAAGTTCCTCAATATCCGGAAGCGTAATGCTTGTCAGTTGAGTATTGTTACGGAAAGCATACTCGTCTATCTCGCTGACGACCACACCGTCGATCGTTCCGGGAATAACAATCTCTTTCTCGGATCCGTCGTAACCTTCGATACACAGCGTGCCGTCCGTGAAAAGACAGCCTTTCAGACCGTCGGGGATATCGCTTTCGACGCATTTTCCGTCCTTAACTGAATAATTATAATAAACAGACACGTCCGAGTAATCCGATTTTGAATAACTTTCACCGGTTTTGTTGTTATAACCGTAATACGAATTGTAACGGAATCTGTAACTCTCGTCCCAGTCATCGGTGTACTCGCTGTCCCAGTAATTGTAAAGTCCGTGAGTAAATTTCGAGCAGGTGTAATAAACCTCTTCCACCGCAGTCGCGCCTGTAAAAGAGTCTGAACCCACACTCGCCGGGATTATCACCTTTTTAAGACTGTCACAGCCGTTGAACAAATTCGAACCGACCTCACGAACGCTTTCGGGAACGGTTATCTCCTTGATTGAAGAACATCCGCTGAAACATCCGTAATCCAACGAAACAAGCCCGTCTTTAAACTTGACAGATCCCAGACCGCTGCAGTCCTCGAAAGCACTGCTTGAAATACTTTTAAGACTTGACGGAAATTCGACCGAACTCAGTGATGTGCATTCCGTAAATGCCATCGAACCGATGGTCTTGACGCCTTCGGGGAAAATAACGCTTTTCAGAGATGTACACCTGTAAAAAGCGTCTGCACCAATATGGGCAGTGCTTGCAGGGATCTCGATACTTTCAAGCTTTGAGCATTCAAAGAAAAGTCCTGTCGGAAGATAGCTTAAATTGTTGGGAAGCTTCACTTCGGAAAGATTGGAACATCCGCAGAAAACACCCGATCTTGACATTGCGGAATCGGTCGCATATGACGCAGAGTCACCATAACGGCTGACCTTTTCCCTTTCTCCGCTTGAAGATGACGAAGCATCAGATTTGTTTTCCTCCTCGGTTTTTTCAAGCTTCTCGGCGAAAGAACCGTTTCCGAGTTCCGTCACACTATCCGGCAGATTTATCTTCTTAAGTGAGGCGCAGTTCATGAATGCCGAATCGCCGATCGAAGTCACTCCGTCGGGGATCCTGATGTTAACAAGCGAAGAACAATCCATGAACGAATTCTCTCCGAGAGTCAAAAGACTTTTCGGAAGAGAAATGCTTTCCAAAGACGAACAGCCGCTGAAAGCATTATCGCCGATATAATTTACGTTTCCGGGAATTATTACATCAACAAGAGACACACAGCCCGCGAAAGCACTGTCGTCTATCTTTTCGAGGGTCGAAGGAAGTGTTACGCTGACAAGAGAACCGTAATTTTTAAATGCACCTTCTCCGATCTCTGTCACGCCTTCGGGTATGGCAACGCTGATAAGCATTTTTTCGGAATTGAACATATCCGACGTCACCGTTCCGTCTCCTTTGGAAACGGCTTTGTAATCTTCGCTTCCTCCGATCACATAAGTGCAGGCGATCTTTCCGTCATTTACGGTTTTTTCTTCAAATTTTGTTTTCGGAGATTTTTTGTCACAACCGGAAAAACTCGTCAGAATAACGATAATAACTGCGGCCGCGGCAAATAATTTTCTCTTTTTCAAATCGATCACTCCATTTTCGGTATAATTTAAATCACAAAAACTGTTAATTGTCCAACGACATATATTATATATTTTATCTTTTTAGAGTTATATTGTCAACCGATTATTACTAATTCTTTGATTTTCTTACATTATTGTATTAATTCAAACAAATTTTTTCTTTTTATATTACAATTTATAACTTTTTGTTTTCATATAATTTGACCTATTTTAACATTATTTATATTGACAAAAATATAATTTATTGTATAATTATTACAATAGGTTTTTTATAATTCGGCGTTATATCCTTCTAAAAGCCGTTTTTACCGCTAAACGGGGGTCATATATCCTTTTTGGGATCTTCATATATTTTTTCCACATTATTTAAGGAGCAATGTTTTATGGCAGCTAATGATTTTCAGAATAATAACCGTCCTCCTATCAACAACTATCACGGAAAAAGTTTTTCCATCCTCGGAGATTCGATAAGCACCCTTGAGGGATTCACACCAAGAAACTACAATGTATTCTATAAGGGCAGCGTTAAAGAACAATACAACGTCAAAACCCCGCAGGATACATGGTGGGGAAAGGTCGTGAATTACTTCGGAGGCAAACTCCTTGTCAATAACTCATGGTCGGGCTGCCGCGTGACTAAGATCCCGGAGAATCAAAGTCTTTTTCCGTCCGCTTGCAGCAATGAACGAACGGGTACCCTTCATCTGATGAATGATACTCCCGATGTTATAATAGTCTTCGTGGGAATAAACGACTGGGCATCGGGCGTTCCGCTGGATTCAAACAACCCCAACGAAACCGTTTTTACCTTTGCATATAATTCTATGCTTCAAAAGATAAGAAAGAACTATCCCTCGTCAGAGATCCGCTGCTGCACTCTTCCAAAAACATTTGTCAGACGCAACCGAAACTTCCGATTCCCCGAAACGGTCAACGGACATTCTATCGACGAATTCAACAACGTTATTATGCGTCTCGCTCAATCGAACGGCTGTAAGGTGATAGCCCTGCATTCTCACAATACCCCCTACAGCGCTCTTGACGGAACTCATCCCGACGATGACGGAATGAGAACGATCGCCGATCTTATGATAAGAGAACTCGGAGCTCAGAAAGTTGCGCAAAATTTTGAAATGCGAAGCGACGAAGTTAAAAGATCGAGATTTTCAAATTTCGGCTCTGTTTTCGGAAAGGGTAATACTCCGCCTCAAAACCCCGTTTCGTCTTCCCCTTCTCCCTCTCCGATGAACATGCGTCCGAGCACTCCTCCGACACCGAATAAGGTATACAAAGGCGCTAACAGTTTTACCCCGGACAACAATTCTCCTGTCATCAGAAGCGGAATGAATCAAAACAACTACGCTCAGAATCGTCCGCAGCAGCAAAACGGCATGAATCCGATAAGATTTGCTCCGATAGGTTCAAATCCCTATATGCAAAATAATGCAAACGCCGGCAGATACCCACAGAATCAGGCCGCTCGAAACGGTTATGCTCAGAACGGTATGAATCAGAACAGACCTGCTCAGAATCAGTTTGCTCAGAACGGTATGAATCAAAACAGATCTGCTCAGAATCAGTACGCTCAGAATGGTATGAATCAAAACCGTTTCGCTCAAAATCAGTATGCTCAGAACGGTATAAATCAAAACGGATCAGCTCCGAATCAATTTGCCCGCAACGGAATCAATCCAAATAAATTCGCGCCCTCCACAACAAACCCCTACATGCAGAACAATTCAAACAGAGAAAATTACAATATCAATCAGCCGTCACGAAACAGGTCGAACGGCGAAAAGTTCATAGCCTCTCAGCCGTCTCAAAACAGTTCTGCCCTGCAAAATACGAACTCACCTATGACTAACATGGATCTGTTCAAAGACTTTGACGAATACTCGGGAAAGAATCTGGGAGATTATTCCGGTTTCTCAGCCCCATCACCTGCCCCGAACAATTTCTCCTCCGCACAAACCGTTCTTGCACATGAAGAGCCTGCCGCAGCAGACTTAAACGCTTCCGAGGAGAAAGTCGAACAAACTCCGGCAGTCAAAAAGCCCCAACCGTCTTTTGAATTCATAGATCTTTCACCGGAGAAAACATTTCAAAAAGATTACACAAACCATGTTTGTCTGTATTACGAATCATGTGATGAATATGTTCCCGTAAACAGTGATCTTGTTAAAATGGGCAGAGGAAGAGACAGCGATGTTCTCATCAAAAGCTCTTATGTTGCGAGACACCAGGCTAATCTGCGCTTCGAAGCAGGATTCTGGTTCATTCAGGACAACAATTCAACCAACGGCTCAAAACTTAACGGAACAAAGCTTGACCCCGGCGCTTTCTACATTCTTCACGAAGGAGACATAATGGAATTTGCCGATTCGGCAAAGTTCGTTTTTGATGTTACAGAATAATAATTTTTTGAAACATCACAAACTGCCGATAAAATTTCACCCCCTTATCTTTATTTCAAAGATAAGAGGGTGTTTTTTCCTATTCATAACATAATTTCCAGTAACTTAACTCGTTGTGCTATTAAAAACAATATTAAAGTTTTGATCCAACTTTTTCAAAAGGTGGCGGTTTCCAAAGGCAGAGCCTTTGGTCGCTGACGCAGCAAA
>CACYDE010000202.1 GCA_902773045.1 uncultured Ruminococcus sp.
ACATGCCGAGCGACAGTGACGGCTCTTCGCCGACTGTTTATATGCCGAGTGACAGTGACGGCTCTTCGCCGACTGTTTACATGCCGAATGATAATACCGATAAATCCCCTGCTTTCACGTCCGATAAGACCTTATCCGCAGACATGGAAGCGATCATTGCAAGCGAACCTGTTTTCATCGGTTCTCAGAGCAACGCCGATAAATCGTTGGGCAATCTCTCCAACGAAACAATATTAGCCGAACCCGAGGAAAATATTGGTGCGGACAGTATCCCGCAGAATGATCCGGCAGCCGAAACGGTCATCGCCGACCCACGCGGCGGATTCGGAGAAACTACGGTTTTGGGAATGACAGGCAATCTGAATGCGCCGCCCGTGGATCTCGATCCACCGAAACCGACGGAGGCTGCTGCGCCGAAAAGCGATCCCGATTCACCTAAACCCATGACGAGAGAAGAATTTTTCAACCTCCCGGCAGGAAATCCCAACGGTTACAAAACACAGCAGAATGCCGCACCTCAGAATCAGCCTGCTCCTCAAAAAAACAACACGGCAAAAATCGCAATAATCGCAGCTGCGTGCATTTTAGTTTTGGGGATCATAGCGATCGTTATCGTTTTGATTTTGCCGGATAACGCTTCTGCAGCAGCGAGAGCAAATGCGATGATAGGTTCACCGGAATTTCTCGAAAAATCTTTTTCGGCTTTCAAAAATCTTTTCATGTTGTTGTGAGCCGTTTAAATTCATTTATGTTTTTTCTTAAACTACGGAGGTATTTATGCAAAATCAGATAAACAATATCAATCGACAGAAAAACCGATCTCTGACCATTTCTGTGCTCATTACCGCTATTATTTTGCTTATCGGCACTGCGGTATGCATTGGCGCAGTGGCAATCTCGGGAGGCAACAGTTCAAGCAGAGACTACAACCGGTATGACGGATATAGTGCAACAGAAGTGGCTGCAGCAAAAATAAGCATCATGGAATCCGACACTGCAACAATGAATATGCTCATCAAGGAAGCGATCAATACGTCAAAAGCTTCTATCACAACATGGACTTATAACGGCAAAACTGCCGCCCAAGCTTCGATCCGTGATATATGCCTTGAAAATAATATGGGTATAGACGGAACTTATACCATCGACAGAGAAGACGGATACAACTTCTTTAGCCGCACCATTAACGGAAAAGAATATAGAATGGTTTGGCAAAATAACAGTGTTGTTTGCTGCGGTCCGGATGATAATCGTTACGGTGACGAGATCGACGCTTCAACAATGATACGTGATATAGATCCCAATTAATAGGCTCGTGCCGCAAAATAATCCCCTCCGTAAGCCGTAAAAGCCTGCGGAGGGGGGTTTTGTATATCAAACTGCGTTCAGGATCTTAAAGTTTTCCGAGAAAGCCCTTTTGTTACTCGGACAGGAAAAGCTGAGTCCAGTAGTTTCCGGGCTGAGCGAAACCGACTCCGATATCTGTGAAATCGGGATTGAGAATGTTTGCACGGTGACCGTCCGAGTTCATCCATGCGTTCACAACTTCTTCGGGTGTTCTTTGACCCATAGCAATATTTTCACCTGCGGATCTGTAAGTGATCCCGAACGTTTTCATCATCTCAAACGGACTTCCATAGGTAGGAGAAGTGTGGCTGAAATATTTTCTGTCTCTCATATCCTCGGATTTTATCCTTGCCACATTTGAAAGCTTTTCGTTGAGTGTGAGCTTGTTCAGACCGTTGGTTTCTCTGATCTCATTGACAAGGTCAACTACCTTTCTCTCATAAGCCGAAACGGCGTAATCTGTTTCCGTTTCAGACGACGAGTTTTCATCGGGAATCAGTACAGAGTGATCGCTGTTATCCTTTGGCTCTTCCGAAGAGACATTCTCGTCCGGCTGATCTTGAATGACGGAAAAATCGAATCCGAGATCACCGAGAATATCTTCTATGCTTGATGTATCTCCGATCTCATTCCCACACTGTCCGCCGGCACAATCATTTCCCGATTCAACATCACCCTCGGTGATACCGAATATTTTTAATATCGAATCGATCATACTGTTTCCGCCGCTGTTTCCGCATTCCGCTTCATTACAGCCGCCGTCTTCACAGTCCGAACGATCTTCGCACTCCTCTTCAAATAATTTGTCGCAAAGAGGGATTTCGCTGTTGACTTTGGAAACAACATTTTCCGATTCATCTTTATTCTCGCTGTCACACTCTTCCCCATCACAGACATTATCGCTGTTTAGATTCGTTTCGGACGGCTGAATGTCGTCACAGGAGCCGCAGTCGTTTTTACTTTCACAGCTTCCGGAAATGCTTTCAAAAAGTGACTTTACCGATTCGGGATCAACCGAACATGCCGATGTATTTTCCTCACAGACGCCGCCCGGACAGTCTGAGTTTTTGATAATATCGGCGATACCCCCGCAGTCCGTTTCACATCTGTCAAGAGCTTCACAGACATCATTCAGCGTGCATGTTCCGTCATCGATCAGACATTTCAGATCATTGGCACTGCAATTTCCGCTTTTTATCAAGGCTTCAAGAAGTTCGGCATTCGTACCGCATCCCTTGACAATATCGGACAGATCGGTATTATCCCTGCACGCACCGACGGAACACTCTGCCTCAACAGGGCAGCCGACGTTTTTAACATTACAGTCTATCTTTGCCTCGGCAGCAGAATTTGCGCCTGCTGCGACAATGAGAGTGCTCAGCACTCCGGCAGATATTTTTAACAGTTTCTTCATAAAACAACCTCCTATAGCAGACAGACCTCTCCCAAAGCTTGCTTTGTCCCACATGGGGACAAAATCGGACGCAGCAGGCAGAGTCACCCGACAAAAAGTCGGTGTGTGATTTTTTCCGGCGCTGCCGATCCGGACTTCAATTGATCCATTTCATCTCCGATGCTGCTTTATACGCACCGTTGGCGGCTAAAAACAATGTAAAAGGGAAATATCGGAAATAATGATAAAACGGAGAAATGAATGTAAATGTGAAGTTCGCGAAGCTTTCGGGAAAGGTCTGCTTTCTTAAAGCCGATCCGATATCGGCTTTATGTCTACTATTATAATAGGTTATTCGTCGGATATCAATGTATAAATAATGGTATTAAAGGGGTGTATTGGCTGATATGATCGTCTCGGTGAGGTATTGCATTAAAAAACTTGACAGACGGGAAATATCGGTTCTATAATTATATCAGGTCAAAAATCAGAGAGGAAGGTCGTTATGTCTGCAGATCTGCATTGTCATTCAAAAATCTCCGACGGCTCGGCTGCCGTTGACGAACTGGTGCTCCTTGCAAAACACAAAGGGATAGATACTATTTCCGTCACGGATCACGACACATTTTCCGGCTCGGAAAAAGCTTCTTTTTTTGGAAAACAGTTTGGAGTCAGAGTCATCAAAGGCGCGGAGATATCATGCATAGACAACTCAAGAAAAAGGAAAGTGCATCTTCTGTGTTATATGCCAAGCCGCCCCGAGAGGATCGCTTCCGTCATGAGAGCTACAAACCGAAACAGAAAACAGGCAATGACCACAGCCGTTCAGAAAGTTCTCAGAGCTTACCCGATCCCGTATGACATGATCTTAAGGCGTTCAGCAGGGAGCGTGTGCATTTACAAGCAGCATATAATGCAAGCGCTGATGGACGCAGGATACACCGACGAGATGTTCGGAGATCTTTTCAGAAAGCTTTTTGATTCAAGGTTCGGTATAGCCAAAACAAAATTTGATTATCCCGATGTTTTCGAGGCTTTGCGTCTTGTTAAGGAATCGGGCGGAGTCTCGGTTCTGGCTCACCCGAATGTTTATGACAGCTATGACGTCATGTATGAAATGATCGAAAAAGGACTTGACGGAATAGAAGTGAACTACCCCAGGGCGAAAGAAACAGACGAAAAGATGCTCGGTGAGATATGCGACAGATACGGATTGATAAAAACAGGCGGAACGGATTTTCACGGAAGAAACACAACGAACGTCAATCCCATCGGAACGTGTACAACGGAAGACGAAGAGGTCGAAAAAATTATACGACTGTCGAAAAGCAGAGAGTAAACTCAAACCAATATCACCTAAAAGAGAACTTCACAATACTTATACCAAAATCCTTATATCAGATAACGGCTGTGAGGTCAAAAAATTATTTTTCTCAAGGAGGAAATAAGCGAAAATATTTTAAAAATATATTGACAAATTTTACAAACTGAGATATAATGATAAAGCTGTCCGAAAAGACAGATCGAGGTGTAACTCAGTTTGGTAGAGTGCTTGGTTTGGGACCAAGATGCCGCAGGTTCGAATCCTGTCACCTCGACTTTTTTTAATCAACACCGCATAAATTCTGTTTGTTTGGAATTTATGCGGTGTTTCTTTATTTTGAAGATTCCTTAAAGATAAAAACAGCCGTCCGAGGGGGTTCTGCTATCCCCAGGACGGCTGTAAATCAATACGTTTTTTGTTAACCAATTTTTCCACATCTCGTCTGTCCGATGTGGAAAACTCTCGGAAATCATCAGATAAAAATTACCAACAAATTCCGACGATAATTATGCACACAAACATCGAAGATTAAAACAATAATTAAAATTCCTCAAATCCTATGCTTGCACGGAGAATCATAACTGCATCGTTCGCAGTGATCTCGCCGTCACCGTCAACATCTGCGATCTTTATCATATCATCGTCGTATTCGTCTGCGCCGATAGACATACGCAAAGCCATAACTGCATCGTTCGCGGTGA
>CACYDE010000203.1 GCA_902773045.1 uncultured Ruminococcus sp.
CTGGCGTATGTCGAGGACGACAACGCAGCTATGCGCTTACCGGGGCGTCGAACTTGTCTGGATATTTGTTTGGTTTGCTATAATTACAACTTGTCAAGTAGGCATACGAAATTATGCTTTGTTATTTTCTGTTATAGAACAAATCAGCTCGTTAAACCATTCTTTCGGATACGAAAACAACAATTCTTCGTGCCTGTAATCCTGTTCCCTGATATCCGGGTCTTTAAAATGCTTAAAGTACCTTTGGCGGTATTTTTCTCCCATTTTTAATGCATAAAAGATATGTACTTTCGTTCCCGGAACCGAAATATTTTCATTCAGCGGAGTGATAAGATCGGAGTAAAACTCGTTCATCATGCTTTCCTTGCTAACGTCACGGACTGAGGCGAAAATGCTGTTTATCATTTCCAAATAACGCTGCGCTCCCTCTTCACCGAGCTTTTGCTTCGTGCGCTTCATCATTCGGTCAGACATTTTTCCGCTTTTCAGCATTTTGTATAATATATCTCCGAACAGAGCGACCTTCAGCTTCGCAGACAGGACGGTACTTTGGTCAAGATCGGAACTGCCTAAAATCGCATGGTCAAAATGAACCTTTTCCCTTTGAACAAGCAGCCCGACAAAGCTGCCGCCCAAGGACGAGCCGTAAACGATATTGATCTTGCCGTTAAACTGTTCGGTGATATAATTCTCTATCTTTCGCGTTACAGTCATCATATCGGAAAAATCCGTGTCCTCGCCATCAAAGCCGTCATAGTCAACTCCGATAACATGAAAACGATCTTCGAGCAGGGGGATTACCTTTGAGAAATTCTCTCCGAATCTGCAAAACGTTCCGGGCAAGAGCATTATCGTTATCGGATTCTGTTTTCCGTATTCGAAATATTTCATGCTGCTCTCCAATCACTCTCTGTGGTCTTTAAGGCTCTCAACCATGTCGATCTTTTCAATTTTTCTTCTGACCATAGCAAGCGATACAAAATAGCAAAGCGTAACTATCCCGACTGTCAGAATTATATGCGGTATCGAGAAAGCAACGGGAATTATCAGCCCCTCAGTTTCAACGAAACTTGCGGAGTACCACGCCATCATTCCGTATGCGGTCAGGATGCCTATGATAAGACCGGGTATGAGCAGGAGATGATTGCCGTTTAAGATCATATTGTCGATTTTACTGCGGTCATATCCGAGGACTTTTAACATGGAAATATTATTCGCATTCTCCGACACAAGCATATTGACCGAAACGTACAGCGAGGCAATGCAGATCAAAGCGCCTATGATTATCGTGGCATATATCAAGCCGTTCATTTCATTAAGCATCGTTTCCATCTGATTATTAAAAGTATCGGCGGTGATGATCTCACGAACGATATCCCCGTCAAAACTGCGGCGTTCGTCTGTGAGAACGCAGTTGTAAAGCGAGTCGTCAAGCTCCGTTATTTCCGCCGCATTTTCACGCGTGGAAACAATGTAATTCTGATAACCGTTTCTGATTATACCATCAATTTTGACTGTCTTTTCTTCAAGACTTGCAATGCTGCGGAAAGTGAATTCATCGCCGACGTCAATATCAAACATAGCAGCGCAGAGAGAGCTGATATACCAGCCGTTTTCGATATCTGCGCGTTCTCCCGTATTCAGATCGGTGAGATTCCAGCGCTCACAGTTCTCATCCACACCCATAAGAGAAAACCTTGTTCCGCTGTCGTTTTCAAACGGCACTATCATGACCGGGTCTGCGTTGTCGGGAGTATCGGTAAGAGTGGTATCAAGAATATATTCATACTTGAACGTACCGAATTCATTTATCGCCTGAGAGCCGACTGCCTTCACCGAATCTATAAAGATATAACCGAACGCAACGATCATAGTACCGAGAAAAATTCCGAGGAACACAACGAAGCTGCGTCCGGGGCTGCCGAGAACGGAGCGAACCGCGAACTTGTTCTTCACCTTCATTTTGGTGTTCACAAACATTCTGTGTGTTTTTGACTGCGTACCGACTGCGCCGCTGAGAAGCTCGACCGTGTCGTTTTTAAGAAGCTTTATGACCTTCATTAATGCCGCTATAAAGTAGATGACCGTCGGCACAACTATTCCGGCAGCTGCGATCAAAACAGGCAGCTTGAATTCGGGCTGCATAGGCTCATAATCGGCAAGCCCGAGACTGCCGAACCAATCGGACAAGCACAGCGCGGTGATCGTCATAGACAAGCCGCCGAAAAGTCCCGGAATAACTGCAAGCAAACTGTAATGCAGCATAAGTGAGCCTTGCTTGTAGCCAAGTGCTGAGAGCGTACCGATAATTTTCTGTTCGCTGCGTATTTTTCGCCCTATAATAATGCTGATGAGCGCAACCGTTATAAACGGCAGCATCACAAGCATAAACCATGCCGACAGAATAAACATATCGGCTTGCGTGTGAACAAAGCTTATTCGTACGTTTTCCTCGGCGGACAAATACGAAAGAGTGTAATGATCGTCGTTGACCGCAAGACGAAAATCCTTCTCCTTAGATCGGTCGTTGTATATGACCTTATAAGAAACGGAGGGCTGCTCAAACGAATTATCAAAGGCAACACCGCACAAAGTACGCCTAACGGCTCAGCACCAAATCTGCTTGATCTTTTTCCGTCATAGTACACAAAATCACCTTGAAA
>CACYDE010000204.1 GCA_902773045.1 uncultured Ruminococcus sp.
GCTTCGCCCACGCCTATCGGGGAGCGCAGCTCCCCGAACCCCTTCGGTTATCACTCTGAATAACAATATTTATGTCGTTTGCTATAGTTTATTACACGAACCTGAAGAAATTATCTTGTTTCCTCTGCCGCCGCTCAAAAAGTGAAAAATCACTCGATCCCGAAAACTTCCGATAGAGCAAGAACTGCATTTCTTACACAGTCATCACACTCACAAAGCACAACTCCGCTGTCACGTCCTTTGAGAACTTTACAGACTGTTGCACCCGACTTTTTTTCAAATTCCCCGAGAATCTTCCTTGCAGCCGGAGTCGTTCCTCTGCCCTCTTTAAGCAGTCCTGCAATCATAACCGCTCCGATCAGCGAACCACAGGTCGCTTCCATACATCCCATGCCTACAGCGAATCCCGAAGCCATTTTCAACAAGACATCTTGTGAAACATCAACAAGATCCCCAAAAACCGAAACCACTGCCTGACAGCAATTGAAACCGCTGTGCTTCAATTCAACCGCTTTCTCGGATCTTTCTTTTCTGTTCATAAAAACACTCCTTATTAATACGCGATCCAAACAAACAATAAATCGCTATATTTTTACATCTATTATAATTGTATGTCGGTTTTCTGTCAAATTTAT
Source organism: uncultured Ruminococcus sp. (assembly GCA_902773045.1). Classification (GTDB taxonomy): domain Bacteria; phylum Bacillota; class Clostridia; order Oscillospirales; family Acutalibacteraceae; genus RUG592. The sequence continues at coordinate 636 of CACYDE010000204.1, forward strand.
GTCCGTATAACGAAACATATAATGAATAAATAATTAAATTTCTTTAAATGCTTGATATTTAGAAAAAAGCATGTTATAATAGTGTAAATTTACACTATTATTGTAAAAAGTAGGTTTTTGCTATGAAAAGTTCAAGCAGCAATAAAAGCATTATATTTTACGGTACGCCTGCCCACGGACACATTAACGCTTCAACAGCCATCGTCAAAGCTTTGACCGATCATGGCTTTCGAGTGGTGTACTATGCAACGGAAGAATTCAGAAAATCTGTCGAGAAGAGCGGCGCAGTTTTCGCGGAGTATGATTTCGGAGATATTACATTTGAAACAAGCGTCGGAAGTCAGATCCTGAAACTTTCCGAATTGATACTAAAATTCAGCAGTGAAAAGCTTGACGAGCTGACATCCGAAGCAAAAAAAATAAATCCGATTCTCATCATACATGATACCATAGCTTTCTGGGGACGAGCGGTTTCGCATAATCTTAACGTCAGCGCAGTTTCGGTAAACACCTTTCTCACGGCATACAGTTACACAAGCAAAACGGCATTAATGTACGCAATGAGGTTTTCTTTTAAGAGTCTTCGGGAAATCGACTCTATTCCGAATATTATAAAGTACAGAAAAATCGTGAAGCATAAATACGGGATCAAAAAAACAGACATTCTGAACCTTATCATGAACGGCGAAAACCTCAATGTTTTCACTTATCCTCGCTCGGTTCACCCCGACGGACAGCGTTTCAAAGAAAACTGTTTTTTTCTCGGACCGTCCTCTGCTGTCAGAGATTCGGGTAAACCGGAGGAAATTACAAACAGCGAGAATCTGATCTACGTTTCACTGGGAACGATTTTTAACGACAATATGTTATTTTGGGAAAAAATTCTAAGTCAGTTCGGAAACACAAAATACAATCTTCTCATCTCCTGCGGCAGTCAAGCCGAGAAGCTTTCAAAAATTCAAGTTCCGAAAAATATTACTTTTAAAAGAAGCGTCAATCAACCCGATGTTCTGAAAAAAGCAATACTTTTTATCTCGGCAGGCGGAATCAACAGCATAAGCGAAGCGGCGTCAAACGGTGTTCCGTGTCTCTTGTGCCCTCAGCAGAGCGAACAGAAAATAATGTCGGAGGTCATTCAAAAACTGGGATTGGGAAAGATCCTGAAAAATTATGACAGGATACTCGATGAATCCGAATCTCTTCTGAACGCCTTCAATAGAAATGAAGAATTGATAAACGAGTTTAAAAATGTCCGCATGGACGAACTCATTGACAGAATAGAAAAATATATTGAAAAAACGGAGAATTAACATGAAAAGAATTTTGGTGACCGGTGCTACCGGATTTCTTGGAAAATACCTGACAAAACAGCTTATCGAAAAAAACTATAAGGTTATCGCGGTGGGAAGAAACGAAAGCGCGGGAAAAAAACTTGAACTTTTGGGAGCGGAATTTTTCCGCGCCGATTTCACCGATAAAAAAGCCTGCGAAAATATTTTCAGAGGAATCGACTGCGTTATCCATGCAGGGGCATTATCCACTGTTTGGGGAAAATGGGAAGATTTTCTGAACATCAATGTGAAAGGAACGGAAAACATATGTCAGCTTTGCGTTGAGAACGGTGTAAAACGACTTATTTACATCTCATCGCCGAGTATCTATTCCGGAAAGCTTCACCGCTTTGACATCAAGGAAAACGAATATGACAGCAGCAATGAACTTAACTACTATATCAAATCAAAAATAATGGCTGAGAAAATTATAAGAGAATACAATTCAAAAGGACTGTACACAGTGACAATTCGTCCAAGAGGTCTTTTCGGAATCGGGGATACAAGTCTTATTCCGCGTATTCTCAATGCAAACAGCAAGATAGGGATACCTCTGTTCAACGGAGGGGAAAATCTCGTTGACATCACATGCGTTGAAAATGTTGCTCATGCGTGTGTTCTTGCTGTCAACGCCGAAAATATCAGCGGCGAGGTTTTTAACATTACCAACGGAGAGCCGATGAAATTCCGAGTGATACTTGAAAAGTTTCTTAAAGCTATCAATGAAAAGCCCAAATACCTCCGGCTCCCATTCAGAGTCGGATACTTGATCGCTTTGCTCTCGGAAAAGATATACAGAACCTTTAACAAACCGGGAGAACCTATACTGACGGTTTACAATGTCTGTACACTTGCTTTTTCTCAGACTCTCGATATTTCCAATGCAAAAGAAAAGCTTGGATACAAACCCATCAAAACTATTTCGGAGGGAATTGAAGAATATGGAGAATGGTGGAAAAAAAATAAAAGCCGTTAAGCTTTATGCATGCGGTTACTGTATTAACGATCTCGGGATCGTATTTAAGGGACAAAAAAAGGAAAAGCGTCTCTTCCCCGCTCTTGCGGTTCTAATCGAGCATGAAACATTCGGAGATATTTTATATGACAGCGGATATTCGAAACTTATATATAAGAATAATATTGTTTCGGTTCTGTACAATACCCTGAACAAAACTTATATCGACTCTGAAAACACGATAACCGCAAAACTCAGAAAAGATTCAAAAAATCCCGATGACGTTCACAAAATTATCCTTTCTCACGCTCACCCGGATCACATCGGAGGTCTGAGACTTTTCAAGGATTATGAACTGCTCTCAACAAAAAAAGTTATTGAAACACTGAAAACAGGCGGTGCGTTCAGTCTGGTGTTTAAAAATATGGTTCCGGATAAGAATATCAAATGTACTGCGGTTGAGAAATGTTCGGAAACAACAATTTTTAAAAACTATTTTGACGAGGTCTATGATGTTCTGGGAGACGGCTCCGTCATTGGCATAGAACTGAACGGACATGCGGACGGTCAGCTCGGGATATATCTCCCCGAATTTAAAATATTATTCGCAGCAGATTCATGCTGGGGTCCCGATCTTTTGAGCAAGGTCAAGGATATGAGATTTATTCCGAGACTCATACAGAATAACTATCGTGAGTATCTTGAAACGTGCGAAAAGCTGAAAGAATTTTCTCAGAGATATCCCGACGTAAGGATCATATACTCTCACGGAAAAACGGAGGAAAAACGCTATGAGCAGCAAGCTTAACGTCCTGAAATATTATCTTATATACAGGTACAGAAAATTCGGAACATCAGACGATCTTAAAAAATTCAGGGATCGAAAACTTAAAAAGCAGCTTAAATTCGTAAGCGAAAATTCGGAATTTTACGGCAGTTATAAGGGAAAGTCACTTGAAGATTATCCGATCATAGATAAAAAAATCATGATGGATAATTTTAATTCTATAAACACCGTGGGTATAGACAAAGAAGAAGCGCTTGAATTTGCTATCGGTTCCGAAAGAACACGTGATTTCAACCCCGTTTTAAACAATATTACCGTAGGCTTAAGCTCAGGAACATCTCACAGCCGAGGTATTTTTCTTGTGGAAAATACGGAACAGGATAAATGGGCAGGATACGTTCTTGCAAAGTTTCTTCCGAAAGGGATCCTGTCAAAGTGCAGGATAGCCTTTTTCATGAGAGCGAACAGTAATCTTTATGAATCGGTAGGCTCAAAAAATATCACTTTTGAGTTTTTTGATATTTACGGAGATATTGATAAAAATATCGATAAACTTCAAAAATTTCAACCCGATATTATTGCGGCACAGCCTTCCGTCCTTCTGATAATAGCCGATAAAGTTAAAACAGGAAAACTGAGTATCTCTCCGGAAAAAATTATTTCCATCGCCGAGGTTCTCGAAAAAGAGGACGAGATGATATTAAAAAAAGCTTTTCAAAAGGATATTATCCATCAGGTATATCAATGCACAGAGGGCTGTCTTGCGACAACCTGCAAATGCGGAACACTTCATCTCAACGAGGATATTGTCTGCATTGAAAAGGAATATGTTGATGACAAGAGGTTTATTCCCATAGTAACCGATTTTGAGAGAACATCTCAGCCGATCATAAGATACAGGCTGAACGATGTTCTCGTCGAGAAAAAAACAAAATGCCCCTGCGGTTCGGTTTTTACAGCTCTTGAAAAAATCGAAGGCAGAGAAGATGATGTTTTTGTTTTTGAAGGAAAAGACGGAAAGCCGGTTTTTGTTTTTCCGGATTTCATCAGACGTTGTATTCTCTTTTCCGGCAACATCACAGACTATATCATACGTCAGGAAAAAAACGGTGAAATTACTGTTTTTGCCGACATCGACCCGACTTTGAGAAATAATGTCATAATTGAATTCGAAAAGCTTTCGGAAGAAAAAAATTTTATTCTTTCCGAAATACGCTTCAATAATTATTATTACGATAAAAAAAGAAAATTAAAACGTGTGGAATGTTTGAAACAGAAAAATTAACAACTGTAAATTGCGGAGAATTTTTTACGCTCGGCTGATTACAAGCAAAGCAAGGAGGAATATTTCATGAGAAAAATAAAAATTACAGGCTGTGCCGGTGCGCTACCCGACAGAAAGGTTCGGTTCGGAGATCAGACAAGATACAGACTATCGCAGGGTCAGACTCTCCTTGATCTATGTGAATCAGCCATAAAAAACGCACTTGCGGACGCAAACCTCACCATAGAAAATATCGACTGCATTATCGGAGGCATGGCAACACCTCTTCAGGCTATTCCGTGCAACGCCGCACTTATTCATGAAAGAGTAGCTTTGGGACGGAATATTCCCGCATTTGACGTCAACAGCTCATGCACGAGCTTTATCACAGCATTTGATCTTGCTTCATATCTTACAGACACAAAACGTTACAACAATATCCTTGTTGTTTCCGGAGACACTGCTTCGGCTGCACTTAACCCCAATCAGCGCGAAAGCTATGAGCTGTTTTCCGATTCCGCCGCAGCCTTCATTCTCAGCAGCTGCGGCGATGATTGCGGGGTCATAGATTCGGCTCAAATGACGTGGTCAGAGGGCGCTCATGACACGGAAATAAGAGGCGGCTGCGCCCTGAAAACTGCATTTCAATTCACGGAGGAAAACAGAGAAGACTATTACTTCGACATGAAAGGAAAAAAAGTTCTCAAACTTTCGGCGAGAAAACTTCCGCAATTTCTGGACAGTTTCATGGAAAAATCGGGTCTGACTCTCGGCGGCATAGACGTTGTTGTTCCCCATCAGGCGAGCAAGGCGCTTAATATGATAATGCCGAGACTTAACATAAGTAAAGATAAATACATAGATCATGTCAAAGATTACGGAAATATGATCTCCGCCGCAGTTCCTTTCACACTTTGCCGTGCAATTCACGATCAGAGAATACAACGCAATGATGTTGTAATGCTTTTGGGAACGGCAGCAGGACTCACGGCTAATGTATTGGTTTTTAAATATTGACTTAAGGCAACACCGCGAACGCCCGTCTAACGATACCCCAAGGGCATTTGCATCACAATCCAATCAGTCTGCGCCTTGCGGCTTGAATTCTTGGTGTGCTGCCGGCACCTTGCACCGAATCTGCTTGATCTTTTTCCGTCAGCTCCGCTGCACTACGCATAAGTTCCAGCTGCCAATCACGATGCGCATCTTCGGCACAATCTCTGTGCGGTATTGCCTTAAAATAATAACATTGCCCCCGAACTCTTTTGAAGTCCGGGGGCAATTTAACGTTATTATTTAATATCTATTAAGCGTCGTCAAACTCACTTACCAAAGAGGAAACGGTCTGCTTAGCGTCACCATAGATCATGACTGTGTTGTCATTCGTAAAGAGCGGGTTCTCGATACCGGAGAATCCTGTACCCTTACCACGCTTAAGAACGAATACTGTTCTTGCTTCATAAGCGTTGATGATCGGCATACCATAAAGCGGTGAAGTCTCATCATCAACAGCGGACGGGTTAACAACGTCGTTAGCGCCGATAACGATCGCAACGTCTGTGTTGGACATCTGAGGATTCATCTCATCAGCTGTCTTAAGCTGCTCATAAGGAACGTTAGCCTCGGCAAGAAGTACGTTCATGTGACCGGGCATTCTTCCTGCAACAGGGTGGATAGCGAAGTTAACTTCTGCGCCGTTTTCTTCAAGCTTGTCGGCAAGCTCCTTAACAGCATGCTGAGCCTGAGCAACAGCCATACCGTAGCCGGGAATGAAAACAACCGAACTTGCAGCTTCAAGAATGAGATAAGCGTCCTCAACCGTCATCGACTTAGGCTCTTTCTGCTCACCGGAAGCGCTCTTCTTTGCCGAGCCGCCGAAGCTGCCAAAGAGAAGGCTGTAGAGAGTTCTGTTCATAGCCTTACACATGATGAGTGTGAGGATAAGACCCGAAGTACCTACCAAGCAGCCCGAAACAACGAGAACGGAGTTCGAGATCGAAAGACCTGCAAAAGCAGCTGCAAGACCCGAGAATGCGTTAAGAAGCGAAATAATAACAGGCATATCGCCGCCGCCGATAGCAACAACCATCGTAAGACCAAGAATAAGATAAGCAGCAGTTACGATAATGATACCGAGATCACCGATACCGATGCTGCCGATCTGCATATCAAGGATACCTGCAATATTCAATGCGTAAATTGCAACGCCGCAAAGACCGATCACTGCAAGAAGACCGTTAATAAAGTTCTTTCCGGGGATAGAAACATTTTTCTTGAACATTTTTCCGGAAAGCTTGCCCCATGCAACAACGGAACCTGTGAATGCGATAGCACCGATTGCAATCGTAAGACCGAGAGCTATTGAAGAGAATACGTTGATATTCTTGTCGGTCATGTACTGAGTAATAGCAACGAGAAGTGAAGAAAGACCGCCGAATCCGTTGAAAAGAGCAACGAGCTGCGGCATTCCGGTCATTTCAACTTTTTTCGCCCAAATCGCACCAATGATGCTTCCGAGCGCAATAGCTGCAATAGCCCAGATATAAGCATTTCCCATCGGAGGCTGTGTGAGAGTATCGGTAACATTCTTTTCAAGAAGAACGGTTACTACTGCGATCAGCATACCGACAGAGGACATAAGATTACCTTTACGAGCTGTATCAGCCTTACCCAAAAGCTTGATACCCCTGATGAACAGTATTGATGAAACCATGTAGAGTATCGTTGTAAAAACAACACTTATACTTTCCCAACTCACTTATTCTTGTCCCCTTTCTTCTTGAACATCTCAAGCATTCTGTCGGTTACCAAGTAGCCTCCGACAACGTTGATAGTTGCGAGAACAATGGCCACGAAACCGCAGATATTGCTGATCATTCCGTCGGTATGAAGAGCAACGGCAGTTGCCGAGATCGCACCGACGATCGTGATACCCGAAATAGCGTTCGTACCGGACATAAGCGGGGTATGAAGCTGAGAAGGAACTTTTGAAATAAGCTCAACACCCAGAAATCCGGCGATTACGAATACAAAAACAAGCAGAAGTATTTCTCCGATTGCCATGATAATTTCTCCTCTCTTATTGTTTAAACCTTTCGTGAATGATCTGACCGCCCTTTGTCAGCAGACAGCCCTTCATTATTTCATCTTCAAGGTTAACCTCAAACTCTTTGCTCTCCTTGTTGTAGAAGTGAGTGAGGAATGCCGTAAAGTTACCTGAAAGCATCTTGGAAGCATCATACGGAACCTGACGCTCAAGAAGATCACCGGACATAATGATAACGCCCTTATCGGTAACAACTTCTTCAAACAGCTTTGAACCCTCAACGTTACCGCCTGTTGAACATGCCATATCAACTACGACAGAACCGGGCTGCATACGATCAAGAACATCTTTTCCGATAAGTCTCGGAGCCTTTCTTCCGAAAACCTTTGCGGTTGTGATAACAATGTTTGAACGCTCGCAGACCTTAGCCTGTCCCTCACGCTGCTTTGCGACCTGCTCGGGAGTAAGCTCCTTTGCGTAACCCTGATCGGTCTGACCCATTTCGCCGAGGTCTATCTTTACAAAGCTTGCGCCAAGCGACTTTACCTGCTCCTCAACAACGGGACGTGTATCGAATGCGTCAACTCTCGCGCCGAGACGCTTTGCTGTAGCAATAGCCTGAAGGCCCGCAACGCCTACGCCTATTACAAAGACTCTCGCCGGATTGATAGTACCCGAAGGTGTAACCATCATCGGTAAAATTTTAGGAAGACGAGCTGCAGCGTTAACTACGGCAACGTATCCTGCGAGTGATGTCTGAGAAGACTGAACGTCCATTTTCTGAGCAAGAGTAGTTCTCGGGATCATTTCAAGGGAAACAGCCTGAATTTTCTTATCGGCAAATTCCTTCAAGAGCTTCTTCTCATTGAACGGATCGAGATAGCTCAGATGGAGAGTATCGGGCTTAAGTCCTTTTGCACTCTCGGGCTTCATAATGCGCAAAACGATCTCGCTGTCGGCATATCCGGCTTCCTCATTGGGAATAATTTTTGCTCCGACCTTCTCGTATGCTGCATCGGAAAATCCGCTTTTTTCACCCGCACCGCTGACAACTTTAAAAGAAAAGCCCATAGCAGCCAATTTCTTTATGTCGTCAGGAATCAAAGCTACTCTAGTTTCCAGTGGATCTTTCTCACGACAAACCAGTACTTTTTTCATGTATATGCTCCTTTCGGTTAATAAATGACAAAAGTAAACCCCTGTTTCACGATCACACCATGATAACAGGAGAGTTTTTTCTGCAATTAAGTAAATTCTCAGATGAGGCTTTAACGCTCATATTCCGTTCGGCAATTTCTGACAAAATCAGGAATTTAATCAGGTCATACACCACGTCGCAGGATAAAAACGGTAAACCGCCAAAATTCAATCAATATCCGCTGTTCAATTCATTTTTTATAACAGATATCGAGGCAACTAACCCCAATAAATTTACGTTAAATGATAATCCACCCTATTACTCATTGTCACTTTGATATTGTAGCACAAATTCCCGGTATTGTCAACATAACTTGTCAAGGATTACTTGTTTGTAAACATGAGCAGCGATTAAATGAAAAGATAAAAAATTTGACTGATTACTTTATTTTGCCGTTACACTTTTAACAAAAAAAATTTATAAGCATATAAATTTTCATCACAAAGAAATTGTCTCTTCGTTAAATATCATAAAAACAGAAAACAATTAAAATTTTTTCTGTTTTTTCATTCAAAAAGATTTTTGAATTTTCCAAAACATAAATTTCAAAAAATTAATATTAATTACAAATCTAAAACAAGTAAACGCATCATTTTGCATTTTTCAAGAGCATTCTCTGCAAAAATTAAAGGCTATTATTTTCCAAATCGAAAAGTCAATAGCTTTCTCTGTTGTAAGAATTTTTATATTATACATTGCACAATAAAAAAATTATGTAAGCCGGTCTTCGGCTTACATACATCAAATTCGGATATTTTATTTCAAGAATTCCCTTTTTCCGAAGTCTCCTCTTTCTTCTCATCTTCGGAAACTTTGGAGTCTGAGTTCTCTATCTTGGTCTCTTTCTCCTCCGATTCTTCTTCTCCGTCTTTGTTCTTCTTTTTCTTCTCACTCTGAGGCGTTTCTATGACAAAATCATAACCTACGATGGTTATATCCTCAAATCTTTCCGGGAATGTATTTTCTCCAAAAATAGGATCTTCCATATGATCCTCAAAGGATATAAAAATCTTTAACGGTATGAGTGTTTCATTATTTCTGAACATTCTCCAGAATTTGGCATTCTCAAATTGATATTCATCCGATCGGTATGTATTTCCGTCGAGAGTAAATTCAAATTTTTTATTCTCCCTCGCCTTTTTCAGGAAATCCTCGTATTCAACACCGTTCAGACTTTTATGACCGGTGAAATCCATGTACATTTTTTATTCCCCCTTTTTTTCTAAAAAACGATACCCTTAAACGCCTGATCCCCGATTTTTAGGTATTATAAAACATTGATAAGATCACAAGCGTACTGCTTTTAGTATACCACTTCCAAAATAAATTGTAAAGTTAATTTTGATTCACAATGAATAATATTAAAGTTACAATTACGTAAACAAAAAATCATATCAAACTCAGAACCGCATTGACAAGAAAACACATCGCCAAGCCGACTGCGAGAGGAAGAAGAAAAGAAACCGCTGTCCATTTCCTGCTGTGAGTTTCCCTGTAAATCGTGATGCACGTTGTGGAACACGGAAAATGAAAAAGGGCAAATAATAGCGTGCAAACCGCAGTAGAAACAGTCCAGCCGTTCTGAACCAATATTTCACGAAACTGAACAAGATCCGGAATTTCGCTCAGCGTTCCGTTTGAAAGATATATCATTAAAATAATAGGCAAAACAATTTCATTCGCAGGAAATCCCAGAATAAATGCCATTAATATCGCGCCGTCAAGACCTATCATCTTTGCAAAAGGATCAAGAAATTCAGTGCAGTAAGCAAGAATAGAAATGCCGCCTATTTTTACGTTCGCGATCACCCAGATCAGAAGTCCTGCCGGCGCGGCAACGGCGATAGCTCTGAAAAGAACAAAAAGCGTCCGATCAAAAACAGATCTTACGATAACCTTTCCGATCTGAGGCCGTCTGTAAGGAGGAAGTTCAAGAATAAAAGATGACGGGATACCTTTAAGAAATGTTCCGGAGAGAAATTTTGACATCAATAAAGTTACGGAAACGCTTAAAATTATAAGTCCCAATAAAATAAGCGACTCAAATGCGGAAGACCACTTTCCGTAAGCCCCCACAAAAAACATTGAGATAATTGCGATCAACATCGGAAAACGACCGTTGCACGGAACAAAACTGTTCGTAATTATTGCAATAAGACGTTCTCTCGGTGAGTCAATGATCCTGCAGCCTGTAACTCCGCAGGCGTTACACCCGAACCCCATCGCAATCGTAAGAGACTGTTTTCCGTGAGTATTGGCCTTTCTGAACAGAGAGTCAAGGTTAAAAGCGATCCTCGGAAGATATCCCGAATCCTCCATGAGAGTAAAAAGCGGAAAAAATATAGCCATGGGAGGAAGCATCACCGAAACGATCCATGTCAGCGTAGTATAAACTCCGTCAACAAGTGCAGAACAAAGAAGTCCGGGACAATGGATCTCATTTAAAAACAGCTTTATTTTCCCGCCTAAATAAGCAAAAAACCCGGTCAAAAGCTCAGAAGGGTAATTTGCTCCCACTATTGTTATCCAGAAAATACCTGCAAGAATAACAAGCATAACCGGTATTCCGAATTTTTTTGAAATGAGATATTTATCAACTTTACGGTCGAATTTATCGGTAAATTTATCGGTAAATTTACAGCATTTTTTAACTATATTTTTTTCGTTTATTTCGGACTCTGAATTTATATTATTACCAAAACTTATCTCCGAAGAAACTGCTTCTGCTATCCTCTCTTTCAGCAATGTCATTCCGACTCCGCTTCTTGCTGCTGCTGCAACCACAGGAACTCCGAGGAGTTCGGCCATCTTCTCAAAGTCTATCTCTATTCCCTTTTTTTTCGCTTCATCAACAAGATTCACACAGATAATCATCTTACAGCTGACCGCTTTTAATATTTGAACCGCAAAGCGTAAATTACGTTCAATGCAGGAAGCGTCAAGCACAACAACAAGAACATCATAATCCCCGGACTTTATATATTCGCAGGTCACTTCTTCCTCTGCGGAATTGGGATTCAAAGAATATGTTCCCGGAAGATCCTGAATTATATATTTGGCATTGTTATAGATATATTCCCCTTGAGTATTGTCCACTGTTTTACCGGGCCAATTTCCGGTGTGCTGGTGCATTCCCGTAAAACTGTTAAAAACCGTACTTTTCCCTACGTTGGGATTTCCTGCAAGAGCAATATTATATACTCTGTCAAATTCTTTCATAACCGCCCTCCAAACGAAAACGGACGTTCAATTTCTCAATGAAATTAAACGTCCGTCATTTAATTTTACCTTAAAACTTTGACCGAAATCTTCCCGGCGTCAGACGACCTTACAGCAATCACTGCACCGCTCACTCTACAGGCGATCGGGCTTCCGAAAGAACCGACCTGTAATCTTTCGATCACAGCGCCTTCATAAAACCCCAACTCTGTAAGTCTTCCTTTCACCGGAAGCGAGTCGTCAACACCGCAGATCAAACACCGATCATTTTCAGAAGCTTCGTTCAACGTTGTGATCGCATCAGTCATATACATTACCTTCATAAAATCAACTTCACTGTTACTTTATGCCGATAATGCTGTTTTTGTGACAGATATTATGATCTTAAACCTTAACTCTCCAGCCAAACTTGTCCTCAAGCTTTCCGTACTGGATACCCGTCATGGTGTCATAAAGCTTCTGGCTGAGTTCGCCTATCTCTCCATTGTTGATAAGCATTACGTCATCAACATATCTGAGCTTTCCTACAGGCGAGATAACAGCCGCAGTTCCTGTTCCGAATACTTCTTCAAGCTTTCCGTTTTTCTGAGCCTCAAGAAGCTCGTCAACAGAAATCTTCCTCTCTTCAACGTCATAACCCCAGCTCTTGCAAAGCTGAATAGTTGAATTTCTTGTAATTCCGGGAAGAATACTTCCGTTAAGAACAGGAGTAACAACTTTTCCGTCGATTTTGAAGAAAATGTTCATGGAACCTACTTCTTCGATATACTTACGCTCAACGCCGTCAAGCCACAGAACCTGTGAATAATCCTCGTTGTGCGCTTTGACCTGACCGATCAGACTTGCAGCGTAGTTGCCGCCCGTCTTTGCGAAGCCCATACCGCCTCTTACGGCACGAACATATTCGTCTTCGATCCAGATTCCGACCGGTGCAAGACCGCTTGAATAGTAAGCGCCGCTCGGTGAGAGAATAATCATGAATAAATATGTCTTTGAGGGAGCAACACCCAAAAACTCATCGGTTGCGATAATGAAAGGACGGATATAAAGCGAAGTACCCGCAGCTGTGGGAATCCAATCTCTGTCGATATCAACTACCGCTTTGACTGCCTGAACAAAATCCTCTTCAGGTATATTAGGGATACAAAGACGGTCGTTTGTAACATTGGTTCTCTTTGCATTCATATCGGGTCTGAAAAGATAAACTTCGTCGTCTTCACCCTTATAAGCTTTCAAACCTTCAAACATTTCCTGACCGTAATGATAAACCATTGCTGCAGGCGAAAGAGATATATTCTGGAAAGGTACGATCCTGGGATCGTGCCATCCCTGACCCTCCGTATAATTCATAACAAACATGTGGTCCGTAAAAATCTTTCCAAAACCGAGCGGCTGATCCATGTCAGGCTTTTTCTTTGGCTCTGTTGTTTTGGTGATTTTAATATCCAACATAAAAATGCATCTCCTTATGCGACAAATAATGAATTTTTTCAGGTATAATCTACCCTCACAGGATAAATTATATAACTATTATTTAAAAAAGTCAAGAATAACACTTAAAGAATAACAAACAGATTTTATTGTCTGTAACATGGGGTTAAAACCCTCGCCTTTAGGCGAAACCTTTAGGTCGACCAGCTGTAATTAATGAAATATTGGTA
>CACYDE010000205.1 GCA_902773045.1 uncultured Ruminococcus sp.
ACGTCAGTATTCCTGCGTCCTCTTCCTTGCCATGCGCACCCCTGCATCGCCTCCTTTTGTCCGTCTATTTATTTGGATTGCTATAAGTCACTGTCAGAAAATAATAAATCATAACCAAATACAACTTTCCCAATCCAAGAACAAAGGCAAGAGCACTGCGAATTGCCGGTCAAAGAGAAAATAAGTTAAATTTATAATAGCACAACGAGTTACCTTAGGAGAGTATCGTTGTTTGAAAAGGCAAAGTATGGATGACATCAATAAAGGAGAATCATATGCTTGAATTGACAGACGATGATGCTTAAGCTGCGGATCATTGAATATAAAAGAACAACCAACAGGAAAGGACGGACATTATGGCTAAACTTGAATACGACAAAACAGGACGTCTCTTGTTCACGAAAGAAATGAAAGAGGAATATACCATTCTTCTTCCGATGATGGCTCCGATACATTTTCAGCTCATAAAAAATGTTTTCACTCACTACGGCTATAAAACCGTTCTGCTTGAAACCGAAGGTCCCGAAATAGCTCAGGTCGGATTGAAGTACGTCCACAACGACACATGCTATCCTGCGCTTCTCGTTATCGGACAGTTCATTCACGCGCTTCAAAGCGGAAAGTACGACGTAAGCAAAACCGCATTGATGATAACTCAGACAGGCGGCGGCTGCCGTGCTTCAAACTACATTCACCTACTGAGAAAAGCCTTGAAAAAAGCGGGCTTCGAACAGGTTCCCGTCATTTCGCTGAATCTTTCCGGACTCGAAAAGAACAGCGGATTTTCGATCACGATCCCGATGATAAGAAGAATGGCGGCAGGTCTGATCTACGGAGACGAGCTGATGCTTCTCAGAAATCAGCTTCAGCCCTACGAGCTGAACGTCGGAGAGTCTCAGCGTCTCGTCGACAAATGGGTCGAAACCCTTTCCGAGCAGTTTGCAAAAGGCAAGGGCTTTGCCGCAAAGGAAATCGAAGAGAACATGGACAGGATCGCGCGTGATTTCACCGAGATCAAGATCAACAAGATCCAGAAAGTCAAGGTCGGCGTTGTCGGAGAGATCTATGTGAAGTACGCCGCCCTCGGAAACAACAATCTTGAACGTTTTCTCGCCGAACAGGGCTGTGAAGTCAATCTTCCGGGGATCATGGGATTTATGCTCTTTAAGGTCGACAACCGCCTCGAAGACATCAAGCTTTACGGCGGCAGCAAAATCAAATACAGCGTTGTAAACGCTCTGATGAATTATCTCACAAAGCTTGAAACAGCTCTCATTGAAAGCGTCGGAAAATACGGTTTTGTTCAGCCGTCTTCCTATCAGCATACAAAGTCTCTTGTTGACGGCGTTATCGGCTTTGGAAGCAAAATGGGCGAAGGCTGGCTTCTGACAGCCGAAATGCTCGAACTGACCGAAGCCGGCTACGGGAACATCGTCTGCGCTCAGCCTTTCGGCTGTCTCCCGAATCATATCAACGGAAAAGGCATGATAAGACGGATAAAAAGTATCGACGAAAGAGCCAACATTGTTGCGATCGACTATGACCCCGGCGCACCGAGAGTCAATCAGGAAAACCGTATCAAGCTCATGTTGGCGGTGGCGAAAGAAAGTCTCGCCAAAGAAACGGAAAAAGCCGAAACCGGCGGCATAAAAAAAGAAGAAAAAGTTCCGGCTGCCGTACATTAACGCAGTCGCCAAACACACCCGATTAATATTGTTTTTATTCATAAACCGAAATCTTTCGGATCTCTATATCGGAAATCGCTATCCACAGCTTAAGTTCGAATGCAGTAAGATAGGATCAACTGATTGGATCGGCAGGAATAACGATCAAGTTGTGGACAGCGTATTTAAAACAGAATACATTGTGATTACTAATACTGATTTCCAATTAAAATCTTTTGATTGGAAATCAGTATTAGTATTACCAAATTCTCAGCAGCCTTATTTTAAGGCAACACCGCACAAAGACCGCCTGACGGTACCCCAAGGGCATTTGCAGCACAATCCAATCAGCCTACGCCTTGCGGCTTGACTTCTTGGTGTGCTGCTGGCACCCTGCACCGAATCTGCTTGATCTTTTTCCGTCATACTGCACAGAAATCTCTTGACATACGGCAGTATGCCTGCAAGATTTCTGTACACTCTGACGAAAAAATCTACTGCGCATCTTCGGCACAATCTCTGTGCGGTATTGCCTTA
>CACYDE010000206.1 GCA_902773045.1 uncultured Ruminococcus sp.
ACGTCAGTATTCCTGCGGTAGTTTTATGCACTCTGACGAAAAAATCTGCTACGCATCTTCGGCACAATCTCTGTGCGGTATTGCCTTAATGAGGAAAAAGGGAATTTTACATGTGGGAAGTTTAAGTCAATTATCTTTCAAACCGTATAAGTATAGGATCTTTATCTTTTTCAATCGGATATGAATTTTGTAAACAAGGAGATATAAAAAATGGGACTGTTTGATAAATTTTCAAAAAAGAATAAAAACACTGCCGAGGATTTGGCTGAGAAGGCGGAAAAACTCATAGATGATTCCCCAAAGCAGGAAGAGAAACCCAAGGAGTCGGAGGAGAAGACTTCTGTCGCTTCAGAAAAGAAAGCCGAAGAACCCGAGGTCAAAGATCAGAAAACTCAGTCTTCCGACCCGGAGCGAAGATTCACGATAATGGTTGAGGATGTTTTTCAGCTTAAGGACGATCTGGGAATCGTAGCAGGCGGAAATGTTCACGGAACTATGAATATTCATGATAAAGTTTTTATTCTTCATCCGCTTCTCCCTCAGGGAGTTGAAGCCGAGATCGACGGAATAGAAGAAGGTCCGACAAACATGGTTGAAACTGCCACCGACAGCCGCGTCGGAGTTCGTTTTACGTCTTTGAAAAAGAGAGAGGATATTCCTAAATTTTCTGTGATAACCAACATTCGTCCGCAGTCTTCGCCCAGCCCTTCACGTCCTGCGGAAGGCCCCTATCTTCTCGGTCTTTCATACGAATATAATCGTCTGATAAATGACAGAGCATTCGCAAATATATTCACTTTTGCCGTATTCTCGGGACGCTATATTACTCCCGTCAAGATCGACGCCGAACCCGAAAAGACTGCCGACGGAAAGGCAGTTTTGAGAAGAGATTCAAAGGTTGCGTTCAGACTCCTTCGTCACCCGAATGACGAGTCTTTGCATGTGCTTCCTGTTTTTACGGATTGGGCAGCCTTGAAAATGTGGAAAAATGCTTTTGACGATGAAGAGCAGCCGAAAACATTCTTTATGTCTTTTGAGCAGTGTGCGGATATTGGTCTTAAAAACGGCGGTTTTGTTATCAATGCGTTTGGACCGGCTCCTGTTTTTGTTTCAAATGACAACATAAAGATGATCCTTGAAATGAAAAAGAACCTCGATCAGAAAATTGATGAGGAGAAGAAAAGTTCAAAATAATTATATTGTTTTTCCTGTCGGATGTTTTATCATGGACTGATTTCTTGGCATTATGCGTTTCCGAAAATATGACTCGGCGAAGGTCAATATATCATTTTTTGTCGGGATTATTAATTCCTTTCGCGTTTTTTGAAAAGTCACTAAAGGAAGCGCAGAAGCGGATCGCTTTTCAGGAAAAATCCGCACTGTATTTTGTTAAAATTTTATTACGAAATATTTGACGAAATATTGACAAATGTAAAAAAAAGTAGTATAATTTGATTCAGTTTGAGGGTAATAATAATTACTCGAAGCAGAGCGGCTTTTTTGTCGCTCTGCTTTTTTTCGGTGGTAATAAAATACGTCTTGTTAATACTAAAATTCAATAAAACACTTTAAAGCTTTTTGGTCTAATTTCCGCAATGCCGCGTTCTTTTAAAGGTTTTAATTGAATATTAGTATAATAAACACAAAACTTTCTTGAAAAATTATTAAAAGATAACAAATAAAGTTGTAATTTGCACAAGAATATAATAATATGTTGACAAATCATTAACAAAAAGCTATAATATTAATACAATAGTTTAGAAGGTGATCTTATGAAGAAAATAAAATTCAGAGCGTTCGTTTCTTTACTGACTGCGTGCGTTATTGTTTTGGCTTCCGGATGTTCTGTCAGTGACGGAGACTCTTGGACGGTGACTGTCGGAGAGGATTCGAAGAGTGAAAGTCAGAGCGCTAACACTCAAAGCGGATCCGGAAATCAGGGTGGTTCCGCAGGAGCGGGAGGAGTTCCGGGAAGCGCGGAGGGAGCGGATCTTGCGGATCTGATCTATGTTGACAGCGGCGCTGCTGTTGACGGAAGAAAGCTTTACGTCACAGGCGTGTCGGATCCGATCGCTATCCGTGAGACCGATGAGGACAGCGGAAAAGTGCTTGCTCAGATTGAAAGAGGGACGGAAGTTAAACTTATCAGCGCGGATTCTATGACGTGCTATTATGTTTCGTGTGAGTCAAAGAATGTTTCCGGGTACATAAAAAAGTATTATCTGACCGATGAGGAATCGGCAGTCTGCGAACCTCATACGTACTATGCAAAAACACAGACCTCCCTTTTTGATTCGAAAAAAGATGGAAAAACCGAGATCCAGAAACTGAATAAAAATCAGGCTGTCGTGGTTCTTGCGCAGACTGCAGGCGAATATTGGTATGTGAATGTGGCGGATACAAAAACTTTCGGTTTTGCGAAGTGTACGGATCTTTCGACTTCAAAAAGTCAGGAGACTTCGTCTTCATCGTCTTCGTCCTCTTCGTCCTCTTCGGGTAAGAATGGCGGTCAGAGCACGTCGAGAACATTCGGCTACGGCGCCGCTCCGAAAAATTATTCAACGTACTATGCTTATGTTAAGTCGGGATATCTTGCGATAAGAAACGCAATGGCTTATGATTACACCAACGAATTGGGACGTATGTATACCGGTGACCCTGTTTATGTTGTTGATACTTCGACAGGAACGGAATATTGGTATTGTTACGCTCCGTACTCGGGAATCTACGGTTATGTAAATTCAAATTATCTGGTAAGTTCAAGCACGGTGCAGCAGTATGTTTACACCGACACATCGAATTATTCTGTTTGGACGGTCAGAGGAACGACTTATTTCCTTGGTCTCAGATCTGCTCCCGTTTATGACGGAAATAATATCATCGGAAAGATCTATAACAATGACACAGTCAGAGTTTACAGCTTTTCTTATGTAAATTTCACGGATCAGTACTGGTATGTTTATTCTCCGACGCTCGGAAAATGGGGCTATGTTGACAGTAATTATATATATGACTATTGATTATTTCCGAAAGCGATAATTTTTTGTTGACTCAATAAATTCTAAGACGTATAATAAATAAGGCTTAAAGTTTAATTCTTTAATCTTTGAGCCTTGTTTTTTTTGTAATTTGGAGAAAAACGGTGATCGTAATGAATTATAATATAAAGAAAAAAATAATTTCCGCAGCAGTTCTAAGTCTTGTTGTTTCAATATTATGCGGCTGCGGTCAAAAACAATCGGAACAGCTCATCGAAGATGAATCGGTTTCTGTGGTTTCGGAGGAAGTACGTAAGGATACTGCTATGACCGGGGATATCTTTTCGGAAAAAACCGATGAAAAAGATTCTTCGTTCCGGATCTGTTACATTTCGGGAACGGACTTGGCAGAAATTTTTGATAATGAAAACGGAGAGGGTGAGGCGGTTGCGCTCCTGAAATGCGGAGAAAAAGTCGTAATCAGTGAACTTGACGAGAAAAAGAGATTTTCGGCTGTTTTTGGTGAAGATAAAAAATTATTGGGATACGTGGAAAGCATATATCTTACTGCCGACAAGAATTCGGTCTCAAAGGGGGAGAAAGCTTTTGTGTCAATTGAATCTGCGGATATATTTGAAAATATCGGAGGCAGGGGCAGCGTTTTGAAAAATATTGTTTCGGGAGATGAGGTCATCATTTTGGCGAAAACTTCGGGCGGTTTTTGGAAAGTGAAAACTGCGGACGGAACGGTCGGCTATGTTTCCGCAAGTTCTTTGAGTATTATCAGATCGGAAGAAGATTCCGAACCCAACAGTCAGAGATCATCCGACAAATCGAAAGATGGCTCTGAAAGCAGATCACAGTCTGAAAAAAATACATCATCGGGTGAAAGTGAAACTCAAACATATTATTACTATGAAGATAACGGAGGTTCGGTTGAATATCCGACGGAAGAGAATGTCTCGAATTCGTCAAGAGATGAAAGCGCTCCCGTTTCCGATGTGACGTCGGAGATTTCCATGCCTTCCGAATCTCAGTCGGATAATTCCGACAGAGGACTTGATCTTCAGTCGGCTGTTGATAAAGCGGTGAATAATTCCGGAGGAAATTGGTCGGCAGCGGTTTCGGTTCTTTCAACGGGAGAGAACTCGTATGTCAACGATACGCCGATGCAGGCGGCAAGTCTGATAAAACTTTATATCATGGGCGCGGTCTATGAAAGATATGACGAGCTTTATGCCAAAGAACCGTTGATAGATTCTTATCTTTTCAGCATGATAACGGTGAGTGATAACGGTTCGGCAAATCATCTCGTCGGACTGCTCGGAAACGGCAGTACGGATTCGGGGAAGAAAGCCGTTACGGAATATTGCCGGAGAAACGGTTACTACAATTCTTCAATGGGCAGACTTCTCCTTGAAAGCACAATAAACGGAGACAACTATACGTCCACCGGTGACTGCGCAAAATTTCTTTCCGCGGTATACAGTAATTCTCTTCCTCATTCCGAAGAAATGCTGAGTCTTTTGAAGCAGCAGACAAGGACGTCTAAAATCCCTGCAGGCGTACCATACGGAATCGAAACCGCCAACAAAACAGGTGAACTTGATTACGTTCAGAATGATGCTGCGATTGTTTTTGCGGAAACTCCTTATATTCTTTGCGTAATGTCGGAGAATGTGGGCGCAGGTTCGGCTGTGAGTTCTATTGTAAATCTTTCTTCGGATGTGTATTATTCTATCAACGGAAAATAGTTTTTTCGTCCGACTCCAAGGCATTCATTTTGCTGCGGAGGCGGACGTTTTTGTGCAAAGTTTGATTTTTTAATAGGTTAAATTCTATATAAAACTATTTCTTTAAAAAATTATTGATGTAATTGACATAAATTTACAATTGGTGTATAATTATTGAGCATATAAATCATGTTTTTGTAGTTTGAATGCGGTTTAAAGCGGAATGATTTTTCTGTTGAATAACTGCTTTTATTTATTGCAGTGTTACCGGCTTAATGAGAAAAATATAGAATAATGCTATGTTTCCTTAAGTTGATGATATTGTTATTTATGGAATAAGAGGTGTGTGTTTTGAAAAGCGGAAAAATAATGATATCGGCAGCTTTAATTTTTTCTCTTTTATGCCTTACAGCCTGCGGCAAAGCCGAAACAGGCGCTCAGGCAGACACGGAAAACAATGAGGTAGTCGTTGATTTCGGAAATATTGTTGAGGAAAGCGAAGCCGCCGACAATCTCGTGGTTTCGGAGGTTTCCGAAGAAGTTTCACAAGAGGTTTCTTCCGATGAAAAGACGGAAAGCGATGTTTCCGATGACGGTCTTGAATGGTTTGACGACTGTGTTTTTCTCGGTGACAGTTTGATCAACGGTCTGAGTAATTATAACGATATGACTTTTCATTTGGGAAATGCTCAGTTTATTTGTTCGTCGGGGCTGGGTTACGGTAGCTGTCAATGGGATATAAATGACGAGAATGAGGTTCACCCTTATTATTACGGCGAGAAGATACTCCTTGAAGACGGAGTGGAATTGACGGGCGCTACTAAAGCGATCATCGGCATGGGAATGAACGATATCGGAAATTACGGAATAGATCAGACTATGGAATATGTTGGCAGTTTTGTTGCAAGATTGAGGGAAAGATATCCCGGTCTTAAAATATATCTTGAAACTGTGACCCCGATGATCCCGGATGCACAAAGAGATATCCTCAACAATGCCCTTATCGTTGAATTCAACGATCGACTGGCTCAATTCTGTAAGGAGAATCACTGCGGATTCCTTAATACGTGGTCTGCGCTTGCCGATGAAAACGGCGAGCTGCCATTTGAACTTTGCGGCGATCCGGAAGCTCTCGGACTTCATCTCACTTTAGAGGGAGATGAGATCGTTTCTGATTATATAATACATAATGTCGTGAACTGAGAGAATAATAATATAGATAGTGGAATGCTTCCGAAAAGCTTTTGAAGCTTTTTGGGTGCTTTCTCGATGTGATTTTACGGAGATTTTGTTTATGAAAAGAATTCTGGCTGCGGTTTTATCGCTGCTGATGCTTTGTGGATGCGGTAATCTTATCGTGAAAAACGAGGATATTTCTTCACGTGAGGCTGATGAAACCAAAATTGAAAGTCCTGAAAGTGTTTCAAAGGAAAAAGATGATTCAACCGAGGATTCGGGCTTTGAAAACGAGACAGGATCCGACAGTGAAAGAAACACGGAAGACGATAAAGAGAAGAATTCGGAGGAAAAGAATTCTGACAGTGACAAATATATATCAAAATCCGGATCCGATTCGGACGTTGATACCGAGAAGAGTAAAACTGATAGTAAAACAAATAGTAAAACCAATAGTGCAGCAGATACGGCTTCCAATATTACATCCAACGATGAAAATGCCGACTCGCGTCAGATAGTGCAGACATCAAACGATAATGACGCCGGGATGGAAAATAATGATGTGGTCTCCGAAAATACATCGCCGGAATCAGAGGAAAATTCGGAACCAGAAAATGTTTACGATCCTTACGGAAAATTCGATGTAAGCCGTGCGGTCGATGATTCTTGGTTTGACGACTGTGTTTTTGTGGGTGACAGCCTGACTGTCGGTTTGGAAATGTTCAATGATTCGGCGAATGTTTTCGGAGACGCGAAGTTTATTTGTTCGGTTGGTCTGAATTACGGAAATGCTCAGTGGGATCTCTATGACCCTAACAATGTTCACCCGATCTACGATGGTTCAGTGGTTCTTGCCGAAGACGCAGGAGTTGTAACAGGCGCTAAGAAAGCTATTGTTGCAATGGGAATAAATGATATCGCCGTCTGGAATCCTCAGAGAGGTGTTGAAAATGCCAGGGGATTTATTGAAAAGATGAAGGCTAAATCACCCGACATGAAGATCTATCTTCAAACGGTCAATCCAATGGTTTCATACGCTCAGAAATCGAATTTGAGCAACGATCTGATAAATGAATTCAATGCGGGGCTTCGTGATCTTGCGGAAGAAGAAGGCTGCGGTTTCATTAATTCTCATGATATTTTTGTCGCAGACGACGGTTCGCTTCCGGAAGAGATGTGCTCCGATCCGGGTAATTTGGGAATACATCTGACAAGTGAAGCCTGCCGGATATGGGCGGATTATATCAAGTGCAGTGTAGAATGAGATCGTAAAAATATTATTTATGCCCATGGTGTTTTTGTCGAGGAAGAAGACAAAAACATGAACAAGACAGTGTACCGGATCTGTGCGGTTGTTTTGTTTGGTGCAAGGTTATTTTCTGCGGCTTAATGATCGGACAATTCGGATAAACCGCTAAACAAATGATCTTTTATTTTACGATCGTCTATTACTAAAGTTTTAAGGAGAGAAAATTATGAATAAAATAAAGAAGCTGTTAGCCGCTTCTCTTGTTGTTCTGTGCCTCTGCGGCTGCGGTGACAAGAAGGCTGAGAGTGAAGTGAGTCCTCAAACGTCTGCTTCCGAAGCTTCAGGCGCATCGGAAGCGCTTTCCGAGTCTTCTCGGATCGAGAATGAGGGAACGGATCTTAAAGAGGTTTTTTCAAAGATATCGGAATCGGTCGAGCTTCCGTCGATGAATGAGTTTAATGATAAGCTTTTGCAGCGTTATTACGGGATCGATCCTTTGACTGTTGCTGATTATGCAGGCGGGATCGACAACAGCGGCGTAGGACAGGACGAGATCCTTCTCGTTAAGGTTTCCGACGAATCACAGGTTGAATCTGTCAGAGAATCATTTCAGACGAGATACGACCAGAAGCTTAGGGAACAGGAGAATTACAACGCCGAAGAAGCCGAAAAGATCAGAAAATGTGAGGTTCGGGTTCAGGGGTTATATGTCACGCTGATCATCTCTGATGACGCAGTTCGTATAAACGAAATTGTGAACGAATATATCGGCTGATGAATTTGTAATTTGATCCACGGGCAAGCATTTTTACGACTTGCCCGGCTTTTTTTGAGGGGAGTGTTTTAAGCTTGGTTTTTTCAAGTATAATTTTTCTTTTTGTTTATCTTCCTGCTGTTTTGCTTCTCTATTATATTACGCCTAAAAAGGGCAGAAATTTGCTGATTTTTGTTGTGAATCTTATTTTTTACGGTTGGGGAGAACCGAAGCTTGTTGTTTTGATGATTATTTCCACTCTGATAAATTACATTTCGGGTCTGCTGATCGGAAATATGAAGAACGATGACGGAAGCAACAAGAAAAGCGCAAAGACAGTATTGATTATTTCGGTGATCGTTAATGTTGCATTGCTCGGATATTTCAAATACGCAGGATTTATCGGGAATATGCTTCATGTTCCGGTAGGGGATATCCCTCTCCCGATAGGTATATCGTTCTACACTTTTCAGACGATGTCGTACACGATAGACGTCTATCGGAACGACGCAAAAATGCAGAAAAATTTCATAACATTCGGTACATACGTATCGCTGTTTCCGCAGCTTATTGCAGGACCGATCGTAAGGTATCGAGATGTTGAGGAGCAGCTTATCGAAAGACATGAAAACTTTAAACAATTCAACGACGGCGTGAAAATTTTCATGATCGGACTGACCAAAAAGGTTCTTCTGGCGAATCAGATGGGAAAGCTGTGGGATATCATGAGAGATGATCCTTCTGCGGGAATACTGGGTTCATGGGTCGGTATCATAGCTTATACATTACAGATATATTTTGATTTCTGCGGATACTCGGAAATGGCGATAGGACTCGGGAAAATGTTCGGATTCGATTTCCTGATAAACTTTGATTATCCGTACATTTCAAAATCTATCACGGAGTTCTGGCGGAGATGGCATATTTCTCTTTCAACATGGTTCAAGGAATATATTTATATTCCGCTTGGGGGAAACAGAAAAGGTCTTCCGCGGCAGATCTTCAATATGTTTGTTGTTTGGGCGCTGACAGGCATTTGGCACGGCGCAAATTACAACTTTATTCTTTGGGGGCTGTACTTCTTCGTATTATTGATGATCGAAAAATCATTCCTTTTGAAATATCTGAAGAAGGCTCCGTCTGTGGCGGCGCATATTTACTCGCTGTTTTTCATTGTCCTGGGCTGGGTAATATTCTACTTTGAGGACATGGGAAAACTCGTGAACTACATCGGAAGATTGTTTATTCCTTCTGACGGGATCATATCGTCTCATGCGGCGGTCAACGTTATCGCTTATCTTCCTCTTCTTCTGATCGCGATATTTGCGAGTACGCCCATCGCAAAGAAGCTTTATTCCAATATCGAAAAGCGTTCATGGAGCTGGATCCCCGACGCAGTGTTATGTTTGCTTGGATTGATCGTCAGCACCGCTTCACTCGTAAGCTCCGGATACAATCCGTTTCTGTATTTTAAATTCTGATCGGGGAGGTATGAGAAAATGAAAAAATCCAAAAGGTTGATCGGATACATGCCGACGTTTGTTTTCTGCCTTTTTATTTTTATTATTCCCGTAATGTATCTTTTAATTGCCGATTCGGAATTCTCCTCGCTTGAAAAAAGAACTCTGTCTCAGTTCCCGAAGCCGACGATCGAAACGGTGTTCAGCGGCGAGTTCGGAAAAGATTTTGAAACTTATCTCAACGATCAGATGCCGATGAGAACATTTTTTGTGGGAACGAATGCTTACTATGATGAGTTAAGCGGAAGAAACGGCATGAGCGGCATTTATGACGCGAAAGACGGTTATCTCATGGTGACTCCTGTTGAAGATAAGCCGACGCTTGACAACAATATCCTTTATCTCAGTGAATTCATTGAAACGGCGGACGTTCCGACTTATGTCTGCGCAGTTCCGACTTCCGGATTCATCTGCGGAGACAAGCTTCCGATAAATCATTATGAGTACAAAGATGATGAATTGATCGGAAAAATGGAAAACGGATTTTCGGCTGTCAAAAATACCACCTTCATAAATATAACGGACGATTTTAAAAAACTTGCCGAATCGGAACAGATCTACTACAAAACAGATCACCACTGGACGTCACTTGGCGCTTATGAATGTTATAGGCTCCTTGGTGGGAGCATGGGTTTCACTCCGACCGAAAAGGATTCTTTCAAAATAGAAAGCTACCCGGATTTTTACGGAACGAACTACTCAAAATCGGCGCTGTGGTTCAATCCCTCGGAGAATATTGAGATCTGGGAGAATCAGAACCGACCGTCCGATTCGATCGAGGTTTATGTCAACGACGGAGAAGAGGTCACACTTTCCGATTCGATGTTTTTCAGAGAAAACCTGAAAACTAACGATCAGTACACGGCTTACCTTGACGGTAACCACTCGATCGTCACGATCAATAACAGAAGCGCTGAAAATGATAAGACTCTTTTGATCCTTCGTGATTCGTATTCCCATTGTCTTGCACCGTTTCTTGCCGACAACTACAGCAAGATAATTCTTGTTGACGCAAGATACTACAAAATGCCTGTTTCGGATATTGTACGGAATGAGAGTGTTGATGAGATACTGATTCTTTACAGCCTTGACAGCTTTGTAAACTCGGCGGATATTTCCGGAATTTTCTGATTATATGATATTATAATAACACCCTCGGGAGAATTTGATCCCGAGGGTGTTATTGTTGATTATATTACTGTCCGTGTAAAATTGGTATGGTATTTTAAAATTATTTGATGAGTTCATCTGCGAGTTTCTCAAGATTCGGAAGATCGCTGTCCTTGAGAGTCGACTTGATCGAAACGGTATTTGCGCAGAGAGTAACGTCTTTCATTTTGTCGGTGTAGGTTTTCATGGCACGAGCAGCGGACGGCGCCCAAGAACCGTTTTCAACAAGAGCGATTTTACGCTTCTTATAATTTCTCGCCGAAAGACGGTTGAGGAAATCTTCCATGCATGTGAAGACTCCGCCGTCGTAGGAGGAAGCGAAGAGCGCAAGCTTGTCATAGCGGAAAGCGTTCCCGACAGCTTCTGCCATGTCGTCATTTGCGAGATCAAAAACAGAAACATTTTTGACGTTCTTCGCTTTCAGGATCTCCGCAAATTTCAAAGCGGCAGCGGCTGTGTTTCCATGAATGGAAGCATAAGCGACAGTAACGCCTTTATCCTCGGGTTCATAGCTGCTCCAAACGTTGTACTTGTGGATGTAGTATTCAAGCTTTTCCGTGAGGACAGGACCATGGAGAGGAGCGAGGATATTGATGTCAAGGTTTGCGTCGGCGATCTTTTTGAGAAGAGTCTGGATCTGTGCGCCGTACTTTCCGAGAATGTTGAAGTAATAGCGTCTTGCTTCGTCGTCCCAATTTTTGTCTGCGGAAGCGAGGATCCCGAACTTTCCGAATGCGTCGGCAGTGAAAAGAACCTTGTCGGTCGAATCGTAGGTTACCATTACTTCCGGCCAGTGAACCATGGGGGCGGTGATGAATTTCAGGGTGTGTTTTCCTGTGGAAAGAGTGTCGCCGTCTTTGACTTTCACGAGTCTGTCTCCAAAGTCAACGCCGTCGAAGAACTGAGCCATCATTCCGAAAGTTCTTTCGTTTCCGACGATCTTCATATCGGGATACTTTTCGGTAACGATCTTCAGAGAACCCGAATGATCGGGTTCCATGTGCTGAACGATAATATAGTCCGGCTTCTTTCCTTCAAGAGCCTTTTCCAGGTTTTCAAGCCACTGATAAGTCTCACGATCGTCAACGGAATCCATAACTGCTATCTTTTCGTCTTTTATAAGATAGGAGTTGTAGGAAACACCGTTCGGGAGCTTGAACTGATTTTCAAAAAGCTCAAGGTACTCATCGTCAACGCCTATGTAAGTAATCGAGGTTGTAATATTTTTATTCATAAGAGATATTCCTTTCCAATGTACTAATTACTTGAATATTATAACACATTAAATTGAAAAATGGAATAGCTTATTTAAAATTTGTGCAAATTTACGCAAATTTTTTTTCTTTTGTGAACAGAATAAAAAATGCGTCAATTCAGAAGAACGCCTCGAGTCTTTGTAGTTTTGAGATGGCAGCGTGGATATGACGTGAAACAGTGGAAGGGTTAAGTCCGAGAGTATGGCCGATCTTTGTCATGTTCAGGTTGTCGAAGTAATACATTCTCAGACACATTGATTGACGTTCTGTGAGATTCTGAGCCATGACCGAAAGAACAACTTTTTTCATGCGTTCGATGTCTTTTCTGTTTGAAGATCGCTGAGCAGTGAGACTCTGAGCGTAAATTCCCTCCATCTGATCGTCAAGCGATAATATTTTCGGCATAAATCTCTTCCTCTCTGATCTTTTCGGCTCTGTTTCTGAGAAGGGCTGCTGTTTTTATGCAGTCAAGCTTCATTTCGTACAGTATCCTGGTTGAGCTTTCAAAAATCTTTTTTTCTTCGGTTGTTTCAAAAAATTTTTTCAGCTTTCTTTTTTCCAGCTTCTTTTCCAGGATCTTCACCTGATCTTCGTATTCGTTTGCCCAGTTGATGTAGTCGATATAATTCATATTTCCTCCTGCTGCCTTTAAGGCATAACATAATAGATTATTTTCCGTTCACGTAAAACGGGCAGGTTCCCGTGAACTTTCTTCCCCCGAGATACAAATTTTCTTATCTCAAATAAATCGAAAATTTGTTCCCTTGATAAATAATCTATCATATTTTTTGAAAAAAATCAAGAGAAAAATAGAACAAAAGTTCGTGAAATTGACTTTGTGTACCAAAAAAAGGACAATATAATTCAAACAGCAAAAAAGGTTTTAATCGGAATACATTCTGACAAAAACATTAAACGAAGCTCTGCCGCAGTGTGTGGTGAGGAGTCGTTCATTTATGATTATTCAATTGGTTAAATAATAAAAATTACAAGTTTCCTAAATTCACTGTTCTATTGGTGATATATTGTTTTTATCGTCCATTGTGAAGAAATCGCCTTCGTTCAGATCAAGGCTGTAAAGAAGCGCGTCACCGATCTTAATGGTTTGTCGGTTTCCCGTTTCGTCCTCAACGACAACATCATCTTTTAATATCTCTCCGTCGGGAAGTCCTTCACAGCCGAAATCGGGTTCATAAATGGTAATGATCTTGTATTTCATAATAATGCCTCCTTGAATTTTAGGTTGTATTGCAGATATCCAAACAAATAATCGAACAAGTTCGGCGCGTGACAAAATCGTTTTGTTATCATGTCTTCTGCCGTATGTTCCGATAAAAATATGATATCACAAAAAAATTATCGTTTCAATAATTACCAATCATGCAGGTTTGATATAGCTGAATAATTCCCCGAATTTTGCAAACAATACTTTTACAATATATGAATTTAGTAATAACAAAGGGAGATTATAGATATGAAAGCCACCGGAATTGTCAGAAGAATAGATGATCTGGGAAGAGTAGTCATTCCCAAGGAGATAAGGAGAACTCTTCGGATAAGAGAGGGTGATCCGCTCGAAATATATACGGACAGCAACGGAGAGGTCATTTTTAAAAAGTATTCGCCGGTCGGTGAACTGAGCACATTTGCCGCACAGTACGCCGAGGTTATCAGCAGAGTAAGCAGCGTTCCGACTCTTATTTCAGACCGCGATCATATTGTCGCGGCGGCAGGAGTTCCGAAAAGGGAGTACCTTGAAAGAAGAGTTACTGCTGTGATAGAGGATCTCATGGAATCAAGGAGAAGCTTTACGGCTCATCAGAACGAGGTCGGAGAGGTTCAGCCCGTCGAAGGTGTTGACAGGGGCGCGAATATTGTTTATCCGATAATTGCGTCGGGCGATGTGACCGGTTCTGTAATTATGCTTGTCGGGGAAAATAAAGTGCCTCCTACGGAGGTCGAAATAAAGCTTGCCCAGACTGCCGCCGCATTCCTTGGAAAGCAAATGGAAGAGTAAATCACTCAAACTTCCCACATTTAATTGTCCCCGTATCCTTATAGAAACTGTGTTTTCAGAAATTTAAATAGAGTTCTATAGCAATCCAAATAAATAGACGGACAAAAGGAGACGATGCCGGTGAGTGCAGAGCAAGGCGGAGGACGAAGGCATACTGGC
>CACYDE010000207.1 GCA_902773045.1 uncultured Ruminococcus sp.
CTGTGAGTTCGTATCTTTTTGTTCCCATATTTTTAGTTTACATTCTATTTGCCTTTTGTGCAAGTTTTATTTTTCAAACAAGGCCTAACGTATTTCAAGAAAATTTAACGCAGTTCAGGGCAAATTGGACAAGCAGAAATGAAAAGTTATTTATAAACAGTTCCTTAGTAACAACGATCAAAAAACAGTGCTGCAGGTCACTCTTCGGACTTACAGCACTGTTTCTTATGGCAATACCGCACAGAAAGTTATATTATATTCTCTTTCGCAATATTCTCATAGAGTTTATAACCGCGATAATCATAATTCCGACATCGCCGAAAACAGCCTCCCACATTCCGGCAATACCAACCGCCCCCAAAGTAAGAAACAGGATCTTCACGGCAAGAACAAGAATGATATTCTGCATAACTATTTTTTTCGTGAAACGCGCCACCTTGATCGCATCGGTAAGCTTTGAAGGTTCATCGGTCATCAGAACAATATCCGCCGCCTCGATCGCAGCGTCCGATCCCAGCGCTCCCATGGCAATTCCCACATCCGCTCTCGCAAGAACGGGTGCGTCATTTATTCCGTCGCCTACAAAAGCAAGCTTCTTTTTTGAGGAAAGCTCCGCTTCAAGCTTTTCAAGTTCTTCAACCTTACGAGACGGGAGAAGTTCGCCGATATACTCATCAATACCGACCTCGGACGCAATAGATTCCGCGATATTTTTGCTGTCGCCCGTCAGCATTACGGTCTTTGAAATACCGAGCTTTTTCAGGGAAGAAACGGCTTTTTTACTGTCGCTTTTCACCTCATCGGATATTAATATCGAGCCTATAAATTTTTTATCGGCAGCAACATAAACCACTGTTCCGACATTATCATTTTTTCTGATTTTGATCCCGTTCTCGGTCATAAGCCTTTCGTTTCCCGCAAGAACGACCCGACCGTCGATAACAGCCGAAATTCCGTGACCCGATATTTCTTTATAGTTTTTCACGGAATTCTTATCAACGGTTTTCTCATAGGCAAGAACGATCGAGCGCGCTATAGGGTGATTGGACATAGACTCCGCTTTGGCGGCAATTTCAAGGAGCATTTCCTTTTCCACTCCGTTTTCGGGGGTAATATCCGTGACATCAAAAACACCCTTTGTAAGTGTTCCGGTTTTGTCGAAAACTATTGTTTCAACCGAATTGAGCGCTTCGAGGTAGTTGCTTCCTTTCACAAGGATCCCTTGTTTCGAAGCCGCCCCGATGCCCCCGAAAAATGTCAGAGGTATTGATATAACAAGCGCGCACGGACAGGAAATAACAAGAAAAACAAAACAGCGCCGAATCCATTCCGACCATCCGCCGCCAAGGACAAGCGGAGGAATGACTCCGAGCATCGCGGCAAGAATAACTACGACCGGCGTATAATAATGTGAAAAGGTCGTAATAAAGTTTTCTGCAGGTGCTTTTCTTCCTGCTGCATTTTCCACAAGATCTATAATTTTTGAAGCGGTTGATTCACCGAAGTTCTTAGTGACCTTAACGTTCAGAACGCCGCTTTCATTAATACAGCCCGAAAGAACACTGTCCCCCGAACGCACCGTTTTCGGGACCGATTCACCGGTGAGCGCAGAGTTATCTATCATAGATTCACCGTCGGAAACTACGCCGTCAAGAGGAATTTTTTCTCCCGGTTTTATCACGATCGTTTCGCCGATCTCAACTTCTTCAGGCGAAACCGTAAGAAGTTTTCCGCTTCGTTTTACGTTGGCGCTGTCGGGTCGGATATCCATAAGTTCGGAAATAGACCGTCTCGAACGTTTTACTGCAAGACGCTGAAAAAACTCTCCGATCTGATAGAAAAGCATTACCGCAACGGCTTCCGGATACTCACCTATAGCAAATGCCCCGACAGTTGAAACAGTCATCAGAAAGTTTTCATCAAAAACTCTTCCCTTTAAAATATTTTTCAACGCTTTTAAAATTACATCTGCGCCGAGTATAATATACGCAGCTATCAAAACAGGAAGAGTAACTTTTAACGACGCGCTTTGAGTCAGAGTGAGCGCAAAACCAACAGCATAGATCACCGCTCCTACAATAAAACGAACGACCATTGCCCTATCCGATTTTAATTTTTTGCGCCAATAATTTTTCTCTTCGTCCGTCTTTTTTGATTTTTGTTTTAGCGCCTTTTCACTGTGGACGCTCACTTCAACATCAGGTTCATGTTTAAGGACAATATTTTTCACTTCATCAAAAATATCACCGCCGAAATCTTTTTCAAATTCAACAGTCAAGACCTGATTCATAAGATTTACTCCGCAGTTTTTCACACCCTTTATTTTTAATATATCCTTTTCAATTTCGGAAGAACAGTGAGGGCAGTCAAGTCCCTTTACACTGTAATTCCTTATGTTAGAGCCAAACCGTTTATTTTCGTCGATTTCATGATTGTAATGTTCGTCATGTTTATGCTCATGGTGACAGTGTTCGTGACCGTCATCATGTTTATGCTCGTGGTGACAGTGTTCGTGACCGCAGTCATGTTTATGCTCGTGGTGACAATGATCGTGA
>CACYDE010000208.1 GCA_902773045.1 uncultured Ruminococcus sp.
ACATTTATGCTTGCCTAATTTGCCCTGTGTGTCGTTGCAATACCTTGAAATACGTCAGTATTCCTGCGGCATTGCGCCTAACACAGAAAAAATTATTATGCGCCTAAATTGCACAACTTATTCCTACACAGTTCCTTATTCACGCATTCACACATTCACACATTCCCCGAGTTTGTATATTATGTAAAGAACGAACTTTTAACGGGGGTGAGGCAGAATGTGTCACAGAAGCTGTGTTTCGAAGTGTGTTCTGACTTTCGGACTCGGACTGATCGTCGCTTCTTTTACCGAGGGAGGTTTTGCGGTTTTTCTCGTGGGGGCGGCTGTGATAATTTTATCATTCACCCTTAAAGAAAAGTAAAGGGAGGAATGCTCTGTGAAATTCATAGTTATCGACAATCCGAAATTCTGGGGTTTCATTCTCAGAAGAATGTTCAAGATAAAGAAAATTAAAGAAGAGTCGCCTTGAGAAAGGTTACATAACAAAATAAAACACCGCCGATAAAAAGGCGGTGTTTCGTTTTGTGATTATTTTCTTGAACCGGCATTATCATTCAAGATTGCTTTCAACAAGCTTGTTGAACTGCGGCGCTTTGAAAAGAAGAACAGCAGTAACCATGGTTATTATAAATTCGGGAAGCATATACGCGCCGTTGTAGCAGACAGAATACAGAAGCGGACTGCTCCACTCTTCGGGCATCCAGATATCAAAGATAAGTGTTCCGGAGAGAATATGGAAAATAAATCTTCCGAGAAGCGCGAGGAAAATTCCTATGCAGATTCCGACCGCTCCCTTTTTTCTGAAAATCCCTGCGATTCCCAATGCGGTGTATGCAAGTATGTAATCCAACACTATACAGCCCACAACGGCAATAGGTCTCAATCCCCATGAAAAAACAGCGCCGAATGACAGACCGAACTGAATGATAGAATAGATGAATGCCGAGCTGATTCCCCAGCCAAGACCATATTCAATTGAAATGAGCGTGATCGGAAGCATCGAACAGAGTGTGATCGAACCGCCAAGAGGCATTTCCCAGATCTTGACCATGCTCAGCGCCGAACCGAGCGCAAGCAGCAAAGCAGTGAGTGCAAGGCGATTGATATTGCTTTTTGGATTTTTCTTTTCAATGGCTTTACTTCTGTAGTTTTTGATAAGTCCCACGGCGACAATGACAACGCCTGTAATGATAGCGATCAGCCCGATCGTGATGTAAAGCTTTCCCGGGTTGAGCCGAGCGATCTCGATTCCCTTTTCAGCCGCCTCTTCGATGTTGTCAAGTTCAAGATCGTTCAGGTGATTTCCCCATACGCAGCCCATTGTTCCGATAATGGCGAGCAGCGCGCCGATGATTAAAAATAGCATATTTTTTCTTTCCTTTCAAAATATAATAATAACAGGGGACAATGTTTACGCACAATGCCCCCCGAAAATCTACAGCAGAAACGATTTGTCAAAACAAACCGATACAACTGAAATATAACTTCCTACGACGGCATTATCCGTATCAGGTAATACTGATTTCTATAAAGTTCTTTAAACAAATTGTACGCAGCGGAAATAAATGATAAAGATTTTATCGGAAATCGGTATAAAGGGTCGAAGTTGATGACTTCCTCTCAGCCTGCTTCACAAGCTCCCCTGTTTTTCTATGCAGATTTTATCACATAAAAAAAGTAATGTCAAGGTTCTTTGAAAAATGCCGTATCGGGCGGATTTTTGCGGCAGAGTATATTTCCAAAAAACAATACAAACTTCGCGATAATCCGCACTCTTTTGTATCAATTGACAAAATTCGGGTCGCACTTCTAAATTTCATTGAAAACATACTTCTTGTATGTTATAATATATCAGCAAAATTATGAGAAAAAGAGGTAAGAACTTTGAGTGTAAGAGAAAATCTCAGAAATATAGCTATCATCGCCCATGTTGACCACGGAAAAACGACTCTTGTGGATCAGCTCCTTTTGCAGAGCGGAACATTCAGAGAGAATGAGACGGTTGCGGAGCGCGTTATGGACAGCAACGACCTCGAAAGAGAAAGAGGAATTACGATCCTTTCGAAAAATACCTCCGTTATGTACAACGGAACAAAAATAAATATAGTGGACACTCCCGGTCATGCCGATTTTGGCGGAGAAGTGGAGCGTATATTGATGACGGTCGACGGCGTATTGCTTCTTGTTGACGCTTTTGAAGGCTGCATGCCTCAGACTCGTTTCGTTTTGAAGAAGGCTCTCGGCCTCGGAAAGAAGCCGCTTGTCGTTGTGAACAAGATAGATCGTCCCGGAGCAAGACCCGTGGAGATCGTTGACGAGGTTCTCGACCTCTTTATTGAACTCGGAGCGGACGAAGATCAGCTGGAATTCCCCGTTGTTTATGCTTCGGGACGCGACGGATACGCGACCCTTGATCCGGATATCCCCGGCGAGGACATGAAACCGCTTTTTGACAAGATCCTTGAAGAGATCCCCGCGCCTTCGGGAGATGCCGACGGCGGACTCCAGCTTCTTTTCTCCAATATTGATTACGATGACTATGTCGGAAGAATCGGGATCGGACGTGTGGAAAGAGGTTCGGTGAAGGTCGGTCAGCAGGTAGCGCTCTGTCAGAAAGACGGCGGCGTCAGAAATGTAAAGATCACGAAGCTCTATCAGTTCGAGGGATTGAAGAGAGTGGAAGCTCAAACTGCCGAATTGGGTGATATAGTTGCGGTCAGCGGAATTACGGACCTCAATATCGGTGAAACGGCTTGCTCGGTTGACTGCATCGAGCCGCTTCCTTTCATCAAGATCGATGAACCCACCGTTTCAATGATGTTTCTCGTCAACAACAGCCCCTTCGCAGGAAAAGAAGGCAAGTTCGTTACTTCAAGAAATATACGGGAAAGACTTTTCAAAGAGGTCGAAACCAATGTGGCGATGAGAGTCGAGGAAACTGATTCTGCCGACACGTTCAGGGTTTCGGGAAGAGGCGAGCTTCATCTTTCGATCCTCATTGAGCAGATGCGCCGCCAGGGATATGAATTTCAGGTTTCACGCCCGACGGTTATTTACAAGAAAATCGACGGAGTTATAAATGAACCTATCGAATACCTTATCATTGAGGTTCCGGAAAATTATGTCGGAGCGGTTATGGAGAAGCTCGGTTCACGTAAGGCTGAGCTTATTGATATGGGTACGCGTGAAGGCGGTACTACTCATATCGAATATAAGATCCCCGCAAGAGGTCTTATGGGCTATCGCTCGGAGTTTTTGACCGATACCAACGGCAACGGTATCATGAACCATGTTTTTGACGGCTATGAACCGTATAAGGGTGATATCGCAACACGTCATCAGGGTTCGCTGATCGCCCACGAAACAGGCGATTCAACAGGTTACGGACTTTTTGCCGCTCAGGACAGAGGACGTCTGTTCATCGGACCGGGCGTTCCCGTTTACGAGGGAATGATCGTCGGAGCAAGTCCGAAGGTTGAGGACATAGTAGTTAATGTCTGCAAGAAAAAACATATCACCAATACGCGTGCCTCGGGTTCGGACGAAGCGCTGAAGCTTACTCCGCCGACGATACTCAGTCTCGATCAGTGTCTGGAATTTATCGCGGAGGACGAGCTGGTTGAGGTCACGCCGAAGAGTATCCGACTCAGAAAAACCATTCTCAGCAAGGAACAGAGAATGAAGAATCAGTTCAAAAAGTAAGAACATGGACAGCATGAAAGGGATATTCTACGGCGTCGGAGTCGGTCCGGGAGACCCTGAACTTCTCACGCTTAAAGCATTGAGGATCATTCGTGAGAACGGTGTTATAGCCGTTGTCGGGGATGATCCTCGAAGCTCGTTCGCATATAAAATTGCGGCTCGGGCTTGTTCCGAGATCAAGAACAAGATTCTCGTTCCTCTGGTCATGCCGATGACGAAAGACAGGACTGTCCTTGAAACGGCTCATTTGACTGCGGCGAAAACGGTTGAGAAGTATCTTGACCGAGGCGATAATGTTGTCTACATCACGATCGGTGACCCAACCGTTTACTGTTCGTTCGGATATCTGAAAAATATTGTTGAAGCCGACGGCTATATGACCGAAACGGTCAGCGGAGTTCCTTCGTTTTGTGCAGCGGCGTCCCGTCTGGGGATATCGCTTTCGGAGGGTGATGAACCGATCCGTATTCTTCCGGATTTTTCGGAAGATGAGATTTCTTTTTGGAAAAACGGAACGTCTGTGATCATGAAGTCGGGGAGAAAACTCGAGAAATTGAAAAAGCTTGCTCACGATGAGAGATTAGAGATATATGCCGCAAAGATGTGTACGAACGAGAGTGAAAGACTTTTTCGTTCCGGATCAGAGCTTCCCGATTCACTCGGATATATGTCGATAGTTATTTTGAAAGCAAAACAAGGTTTACAAAGACCGTAAGCGTAAGTAAGTTTCTTTACATAAAATTAAGAAACACCGCCCAACTCCTACATTGACGGTGTTTCTTAAAATACCAAAAATTTGGGAGTAACCGCTTACTGTGCAGTACTCTTATTACTATTATATTACACCGGAATCATAAAAATGTCAAGCATTTCGATAAAATCGGAGTGAAGAAATTCCGATGGACTTATAAAAAGTCGTCTTTGATATAAAAACAAATTGACAAATTATTACAATGATGATAATATATAACCGAGAGTACTACACATAGTGGTAGGCGGTTTACTCCCGTAAGGGAGGTGATAACCATGAAAATGACAGATATTTGCATTTTGGTAAA
>CACYDE010000209.1 GCA_902773045.1 uncultured Ruminococcus sp.
TCCGATATTGACTCCGATACCAACACTGACGAAGAAAAGAATACCTATATCATGGGTGATGTTGATCTTGACGGTGAGATTACTGCTTATGACAGTATATCTATTCTGAGAGCTTCGATCGAACTCGAAAACTTCGATGAACTTCGTCAGATACTTGCAGACGTTAACGGTGACGGTGTTATCGACAGTATAGACGCATTTGAGGTTCTTAGATATTCTGTTGGTCTTGAAGTTCAGAGCAGCGTAGGCAAAGATGTTGAGATAAATGATTGATTATAAAACATTACAATGCAATTTCAGACAGCTTATAGAATTGCATGCATTTTAAAGTAACCACCAATCAAACAAGATAAAGATTTGATTGGTGGATGCTAAAAACGAAGAGACCCACTATCGCATTTGTACGATAGTGGGTCTCTTAAAGCAACACAGCACAGAGATAATGCCAAGGATAGGCTATCGGATTTTTCAAAAGAACACATGACATTACTTCACAGTTAGTTTATATACTCCCCTATAACGCGCCACTCACCGTACAGCCGCTCAAAGCTCCAAGCCGCATTCGCAGGACTTGTCGAGGGCAGCCTGACTGCGGTGCGGTTGATAGCCTTCTGCTGATACTTCATAAACAACCTGTACGCTGTGGTGCCGTTTACAAATATCTTCTTTATGTCGCAGTTATCGAGTATCACGCTAAGATCGTTTACCGCTGCGTTTTTTATGCTGCTGTCGCTCGAACCTTCGATCTCACACGATTCGATCACGTCCCACAAGGCTATCCTGTGCGCAAAACACAGCGCCTTTTTCTCATCTATCGTTGTGGGGAGATCCTGATTGCAGATAAGAGCAAGCAGCCGCCAAAAGCGATTTTTAGGGTGACCGTAATAAAAAGTCTGTTCACGGGATTTTACGGAAGGAAAGCTGCCGAGGATAAGCACTTTTGAATCGCTGTTATATATCGGCGGAAATTCGTGTTCAAGTCTCATAGCAGCTTCGCAATTTCGACACGCAGCTTCTCTTTCATCTGCTCCAGCTCCGCATTTGACGGACGGTTATCGTCTGCGTACATTTTTTCCATAGGATACCACCACACGGGACCTATGCCGTGATTGCCGTAGTCACCGATATCTCCGCTGCGGCGCGGATACAGATGCCAATGAAGGTGAGCTTCACCCATGCCGAGCAGCTCGTAATTCATTTTGTCGCAGCCGAAAGCGTTTGCCGCCGCCTGTGCAACGATGGTCATTTCTTTCATAAATTCAAGCCGCTCGTCCATATTCATCTGATACAGCTCGGTGTATTTGTGGTTCTTGTAGAGAAGCAATGTATAACCGTAGAAATGCTGATTGTCTCCGATAACAGCATAGCCTGTTCTCAGTTCTTTAACAAAGTACGGATTTTCTCCGTTTTTTATCATTTCTATTCTGTCGCAGATAAAGCACATTAATGATCACTCCTTGATATCATTTATTTAAGCTTTTCTTTAACTTTAGGGATATCGCTGTAGGTAAGCAGGGGTATGAGGGAATTTATCTCACCAATACTTTTATCCCACCATTTAAATTCAAGCAGCATCTCGATCATTTCCTCATCAAATCGTCCACGAATTTCCCTTGCGGGATTCCCGACAACGACCGTATACGGCTTGACATCGTTTCCCACAATGCTGTTTGCACCAATGATCGCATCGTCGCCTATATGCACTCCATGCAGTATAACGGCATTCTGCCCTATCAACATCATTGCCGATCACAGTATCGCCCCTAAATGCCATATCCGCCGGCTTCGGGGGCTTCATATTCCAATCCGACTAAGTGTAGAAAGGAAAGAATAATACCAAATTATAATTCTCATCATATATCATTCCAATAGCAATTATAAAATGAACCAATTTGACACTATTTATCTCTGCTCGTGTTTTACCGCACATAGAAAACTTCATCTGCGATTATTTTTGACTGTCTTTTCTGTTTTGTTTTAAGGCAATAACGGACGATAAATTGTCGATCACAAACTGCTGTGCCTCACGGCTGTAAACCACGACTGTGTATTCACCGTACATACCTTGCCTTGTTTCTGTTGATATGCCGAGGCTCTCACCAACTTCGGCAGGAAACTTTTTCTTTTTGCCTTCACTGTTTTCAACTTCTTTGAGCATACCTACATCGATAAGCCAATTTGCAAAATCATTATATGACAATGACTGCATATTCTCCGGGTCTATCAAGGCTTTGAGTCTTGCGGCTATCTCGCTGAGAGATAGCGGCGTGTCTGAATATTCAAACTTTTCTAGCTGCTCCGGAGTTATTTCAAAAGGGGCTTTCTTCGTTTTCTTCTGCTGTTTCACTCCGCCATTTTCTATCACCTGGCGGAGTATATCCGAAACGTAAAACATACATCTTGAAATGCGGACGTTGTTCAGCAGATCATCGCCGGGTACCGGCATGTTGTCAAGAGGATTTATCCCGTTTGCCAGCTTGTCTATAAATGATTTAGTATATTCTATCTTTTCAATCTCTGTCATGGTATCCACCTCGCATCAAATTTAGGCAACACCGCACAAAGACCGCCTGACGGCTTTGCACCGAATCTGCTTGATCTTTTTCCGTCATAGTACACAAAACTCCCTTGAA
>CACYDE010000210.1 GCA_902773045.1 uncultured Ruminococcus sp.
GATTCGAACCCTTGGTACCTTTCGGTATCACTAGTTTTCAAGACTAGCTCCTTAAACCGCTCGGACACCCCTCCGTGCGACTATTATATAATAACAGATTTTAGCCGATCTGTCAACCCTTTTTTAAAATTTTTTACCGAATAAATAATTGTGTAAATAATTGTGATACACGGAATCTTTTCACCGCACGGGGAAGAACCGGCAACGCCAGACGAAAATCGGTCGGGAAACCCCGACAGGCATAACGCACATCGACTTTTCGGTCAGGTGACTTTATCACCTGCGTTCAAATTTGTTAATAACGGGTACACACCGAAGTGTTTTCTCCGTGCGGTGAAGAATATATAACTATGCCGGTCAGTTCATAAGACTGCAAACCATATCGGCATAATCCGAAGGATCTTCAAGCGGAAGACCGGCGATTATCAAAGCCTGATTGTAGAGCAGCTTTGCATATTTTTCGGCTTTATCCTTGTCAGCGTTAATGTTTGCGAT
Organism: uncultured Ruminococcus sp.; assembly: GCA_902773045.1. GTDB lineage: Bacteria > Bacillota > Clostridia > Oscillospirales > Acutalibacteraceae > RUG592. The sequence goes on from CACYDE010000210.1 coordinate 496, forward strand.
GAGAGCATTAACAGCCGGATGCGCCGCGTTGATCTCAAGAACGCGTTCCGCTTTCACCATGGCTTCCGGCTGGGCGATAGCCATGTATTTTTCCATCTCAAAGGAAACGCCGCCTTTCGCCGTGAGGCACACAGGGTGACTTCTGAGCTTCTTCGAGAATACAACCTCACTGACTTTGTCGCCGAGAGTATCCTTGATGAATTTGAGTGTGGAATCGTCGTTCTTTTCTTCGTTCTCGGTCTTGTCTTCTTCTTCCTCAACGTCTTCGTTCACAATGTTTTTGAACATCTTGCCGGAATAATCGTTCATGCTCTGGAACGCAAATTCGTCGATCTCTTCTGCGCAGTAGAGGATCTCTCTTCCTTTTTCGCGGAAATATTCCGTCTGGGGAAGCTTGTCGATAGTTTCAATGCTTTCACCGGTAGCAAAATAGATATCCTTCTGATCTTCACTCATTCTCTCAACGTATTCCTTGAGCGTTACAAGCTTCTTTTCCGTTGAGGAATAGAAGAGCACAAGATCCTTTACAACGTCCTTGTGAGCGCCGTAATCAACAACAAGACCGTATTTGAGCTGTTTGCCGAAATTTGCGTAGAACTTTTCGTAAGCTTCGCGGTCGTTCTTGAGCCATGAAGAAAGCTCGTTCTTGATTTTCTTTTCAAGAGTATTGGCAATATTTTTGAGCTGTCTGTCATGCTGGAGCATTTCTCTTGAAATGTTAAGAGAAAGATCCTGAGAGTCAACGACGCCCTTGACAAACGCGAAATGCTCGGGGATCAGATCGGAGCAGTTATCCATGATGAGAACTCCGCTGCTGTAAAGCTGAAGACCCTTTTTGTATTCCTTTGTATAATAATTGAAAGGAACTTTTGAAGGGATAAAAAGCAGTGACTTGAACGTTACAACGCCCTCGACCGAGTTTGAAAATACCTTTGCGGGGTTCTCGAAGTCGAAGAATTTTTGTTTGTAAAAGTCGTTGTATTCCTCTTCCGTTACGTCTTTCTTGTTTCTCTGCCAGATTGGGATCATGCTGTTGAGAACTTCGTCTTCTTTGACCTCATCATATTCGGGGTGTTCAAGATCGCAGTCCTCGCGGAGCTTTCTGTGTTCCATTTCCATGATGATCGGATAACGGATATAGTCGGAATACTTGGAAACAAGCGCGGAGATCTTGTATTTTTCCAGAAATTCCGAGTATTTTTCTCCGTCCGAATCTTCCTTGATCTTGAGTATTATCTTTGTTCCTACGCTGTCTTTTTCGATTTCGGTGATCTCATAGCCGTCAGCGCCGGCGCTGTGCCACTGATAAGCCTTGTCGCAGTTGTACTTTTTAGTCTGAACCGTGATCTCGTCGGCTACCATAAATGCCGAATAGAAACCGACGCCGAATTGACCGATAATATCTACGTCGTCGTTCTTTTCGTTTTCCTGTTTGAATTTGAAAGAGCCGCTGTTGGCGATAGTACCAAGATTGTTGTCGAGGTCGTCCGAGTCCATTCCTATTCCGTTGTCGGTGATAGTGATGAGTCTTTCGGGTTTGTTGATCTCAATGTGGATCTTGAAGTCGTCTTTGTTCAGACCTACGCTGTCATCGGTCAAAGAAATATAATGGAGCTTATCGATAGCGTCGCTTGCGTTGGAAATAATTTCTCTGAGGAAAATTTCCTTGTGAGTATAGATGGAATTGATCATCAAGTCAAGAAGTCTTTTTGACTCTGACTTGAATTCGGTTTTTGCCATATATCATTACCTCTTATTTTGTGATTTTAGCACTCGTTGTCTTTGAGTGCTAAAATAGTTATATAACAAAATCCGGATTTTGTCAATACCCTTTCTGTGAACTTTGTATTAAAAAGGACTTAAAATTTGCTTCTCTGATCGGGTTGATCTAAGGCAATACCGCACAAAGATTGTGCCGAAGATGCGCCGTCAGATTTTTCGGCAGAGTGCATAAAAACGCCGCAGGAATACTTAAGTGACGCTCCAAGAGGGCAAGCCTACGGCGAAGACCGATTGGCAAGCGGAACTTATGCATAGCTGACGTAC
>CACYDE010000211.1 GCA_902773045.1 uncultured Ruminococcus sp.
ATAAAAGAATCATAATTGCTGTTTTCTGTCGTAATATTTTGAGGTTTATACAAATTATCATCACGACCGCAGCAGAGTTATTTGGTATGGAGGAATCGCAATCATGAATTACAACTTAACCGTACAGCAGGCAAAAGAGCTTATCACAGCCAAACTTTCACACAACATGGGAGTTGCCGTTAAAGACGCGACCGATGAACATTTCTACAAGGCGATCGCTCTCGTTATGCGCGACCTTATGAGTCAGGGATACAAGGAATTCACGGATAAAACCGTAAGTCAGAAAAAGAAAACCGTTTACTATCTCTGCATGGAATTTCTTCTCGGACGTTCCCTCAAAAACAATGTCTGCAATCTGAATCTCGAAGACACATTTAACAAAGCACTCCAAGGCTTTGGAACAGATATAAATAAAATTTACGACGAAGAACCCGACGCAGGACTCGGAAACGGCGGTCTCGGACGTCTTGCCGCATGCTTCCTGGACGGTCTTGCTTCTCAGGGCTATCCTTCAATGGGTTATTCCCTCAGATATGAAATGGGTATTTTCAGACAGAGCCTCGTTGACGGCTGGCAGACCGAACTTCCCGACAACTGGCTTCCCGGAGGAAGCGTTTGGCTTCAGTCACACCCCGACAAGGCTGTCGAAGTAAAATTCAACGGTAACGTTGAAGAAACATGGGGCGACGGAAAATGTACGGTCAAACTTGTCAACGCTACGACCGTTACTGCTGTTCCCTATGATATGTTCGTTTCCGGAAATAACGGCAAGGGAATCAGCAGACTCAGACTATGGGCTGCAAAAGCCGAGAATATCGACATGAATCTCTTCAATGACGGTCAGTATATGCGCGCGATGGAGCAGAAGGCTATGGCTGAATCCATCACTCAGATCCTTTATCCCGGAGACAACCATGCCGAAGGAAAGAGTCTGCGTCTCAATCAGCAGTATTTCCTCGTTTCCGCAACGATCCAGGATATTCTCAGAAGACATTTTATGAACAACGGCACTATTGAGGATCTCCCGGAGTTTGTCACGCTTCATCTCAACGATACTCACCCTGTTCTCGCTGTTCCCGAGCTTATGAGAATTATCATGGACGATTACGGCTACGGCTGGGACGACGCATGGGCAATAGTTTCAAAAACTATCGCTTACACAAACCACACGGTTATGCGTGAAGCTCTCGAATGCTGGGGAGAAGATATGTTCAGAACCAAGCTTCCGAGGATCTATCAGATCGTAAGCGAACTCAACAGACGCTACTGTGAATCTCTTCACGCTAAGGGAATTGACGGTTATCAGGTCGGAAGAATGGCTATTCTTAACGACGGCGTTGTGAAAATGGCGAATCTCGCAGTTATGGCAAGCTACAAAGTCAACGGCGTTTCCGCTCTCCACAGTCAGATCCTTAAAGATACTGTTTTCAATGATTATTACAAAGTGACTCCCGAAAAGTTCACGAACGTTACCAACGGTATCGCTCACAGACGCTGGCTCAACCAGTCAAACCCCGAGCTTTCGTCTCTCATCACCGATCTCATCGGCGGGGGATTCCGAGATGACGCTTCCGAGCTTGAAAAGCTTCTGAAATATACCGACGACAGCGCTGTTCTTGAAAAACTCGCCAAGATCAAGTATGACAACAAGGTCGCTATGGCGAAGTATATCAAAGAGAGCAACGGAGTTATCGTAGATCCGAACTCGATTTTTGACGTACAGGTAAAGCGTCTCCACGAGTACAAGAGACAGCTCATGAACGCGCTCCATGTTCTTGCTCTGTGGCAGTATCTCAGAGAAACCCCGAACGCGGAATTCACTCCTAAAACATTTATCTTCGGAGCAAAGGCAGCGCCGGGATATTACTTCGCAAAGCAGATCATCCAGTTCATTGTAAAGATGGCTGACAAGATCAACAACGATCCGAGAGTTAACGAAAAGCTCAAGGTGATCTATCTTGAGGACTACAGAGTTACGGTTGCGGAAAAACTGATCCCGGCATCCGAGATCAGTGAGCAGATCTCTCTCGCAGGAACGGAAGCTTCCGGAACGAGCAATATGAAGTTCATGATAAACGGCGCTTTGACGCTGGGAACTCTTGACGGCGCAAACGTCGAGATCCACGAAGCTGTCGGCGACAAGAATATGTTCCTTTTCGGAATGACAACTCCCGAGGTAGTTCGCCTTAAAGCAAACGGCTACAACCCGATGGACTATTATGTGAACAACCCGATGATCAAAAAGGCGATCGACGAGCTTAACGGCACTCGCTTCAGCCATATTGCCAAGAATCTCACCGAACAGGATCCATACATGGTTCTCGCTGATTTTGCCGATTATGTTGAAGCTCAGAAGAAATCTTCCCAGCTTTATAAGGATCAGAAAGAATGGAATAAGATCTCGCTTATCAACATCGCAAATTCGGGAATCTTCGCCGCTGACAGATCCATCAGGGATTATGCGGAAGGTATCTGGGATTTGAAGCCTGTTCTTTGATCGAATAAAAAGATAAATTAAGTATATAATAATAAAACCCGGAGAAATTATTTGATTTTTCCGGGTTTTTTGTGATTGACGTTATTTGATAAATACTGTATAATATCGGTGTCGGCTTTGATAAGCCTATGACACTTTTTGACAGGAGAAGTTTCAAATGAAAAGAGTAATATCAGTATTGCTGGTTCTTTCACTGCTTTGCTTCACAGGCTGCGGAAAGAAAGCACAGCAAGATCCGCAAAATGACCTTAAAACGGAAACCGAACAAAGCGCTGCGGAAACAGCCGACGCAGCGATGAAGAATTCCGACTCGGATTCGACAAAGGACACGGAAACTCAAAAACACAGCGATAAAGATTCCGACGGAAGCAAAGATCCGGACAAAAAGAATAATACCGACACTGAAAAAGACAGTTCAAAGGATAAAAAATCCTCCGATACTTCATCGAAAACGAAAAGCTCCGACACAGACAAAAAGAATAATATAAAACCCGAAAACGTTCAGCAGTTTATTATCGATGAGCCTGACTACGTAACCGGAGACGAGCCTGATTGGACATACGAAAATAAATACGAAAACATTGATCCCAAAGATCAGATAGATATCTCATGGTTCGACGATTGTGTTTTCATGGGCGACAGTCTGACGGTCGGACTGAGTCTTTATCATGATTCAACGGGCGTTTTCGGGAACGCAAAATTTGTCTGCGCAGCGAGTCTGGGTTACGGGAACGCGCAATGGCCGCTTAACGATCCGAACAATGTTCACCCGTACTATATGAATAAGAAGATCCTTCTTGAAGACGCTCCCACCGTCACCGGAGCAAAAAAAGCTGTCGTCACTCTCGGAATGAATGATATCGGAATGTGGGGAACGGACGGATCAATAGACTACGCACGCAGCTTCGTTCACAAACTCCGCGAAAAAACTCCCGATCTGAAAATATATCTCGAAACAGTGACTCCAATGATATATAACCGTCAGAAAGAGATCCTCAACAATGACCTGATAAGGGATTTTAACGGAAAACTCCAAAAGCTTGCCAAAGATGAAAAATGCGGCTTTTTGGATTCCTATTCCGCCTTCGCCAACAGCAACGGAAATCTCCCATATTATCTCTGCTGTGATCCGAACGCGCTGGGACTTCATTTCACTCAGGAAGCCTGCGGGATATGGGCTGAATTCATCAAGACAGAAATCGGAAATGCCTATCCCGAAGAGCCGGCTCCACAGACTGATCCCCAAACCGATTCGGAAAGCAGCACCGAAACCGAAAGCAGTGAAACCGACTCCGAAAACAGCGACACATCGGAGATCCTCGACTCGGAGAACATTCCCGATCAGCCAACCGATACGGAACCGCCGCGTGAAGAAGACGACAGTATGGTTGACCCTGCGATCGACTCTGCGGAATAAAAAATCTTAAGGCAGCACCGGAAAAGCCGTCAGGCGGTCTCGTTCGGTGCTGCCTTAATTTCCGTGAATTCATAATCCATGCTTTTGACTTTATTCTTGATATTATGCTATAATATTTCAAAACATTACAAGAGATATTTTATGAATTTTGATGAAAGGATGTGCCCTTATGTCCGGAATACAATTGGTTCTCGACGGAGATCCCGAATTGGAAGCTCCCGAAGAGAAAAAAGAATTGACGGTGACAGCAGATGACGTTCTTGCTCAGGTAGAGGAGCTGACCGATGAAGAGAAAGCGCAGATCGAACAGTTTGCCAAGAAAATAGATCTTCATAAATCCGAGATCGTCACAAACTACGGAGCAACCATTCAGAAGCAGTCGGCGTCGATCGCCACAAAGACTCTTCATGAGGTCAAGACCAAAAACACGGGAGAGATCAGCGATCTTCTCGTTCAGATGGTTACTGCGATGGACGGCATGGAAGGAGGAAAAGATCACGGCGGTTTTCTTTCGAATCTGGTCGGAAAGATTAAAAGTACGGCGAATATCATGAGAACAAGAAACGAAAGCGCGGAAAAAACGCTCGACCGCATCGAGAAACAGCTCGAAGGTCACAAGCTTATTCTGAAAAAGGATATTACAATGCTTGATGCTCTTTACGAAGAAAACTGGCAGACATTTAAGGCTCTCACCTTATATATCAATGCGGCGGAACTTGCGCTTGACAGGGCGAGAAACGAGGAACTTGTCGAAATGTACGCCAAAGCCGAGATGACGGGACAGCCCGAGGACGCAATGCTTGCGGATACTTTTTCCAAGATGTGCGATCAGTTTGACAAGCAGGTCCATAATCTCCGCCTGACCAGAACGACCTGTCTCCAGTCTGCTCCGCAGATAAAGATGATCCAGCATAACGACGAAGATATGCTGATGAAGCTCCAGAGCAGCATTGTGAATACGATACCTCTTTGGAGAAAGAAAATTGCGATGTCGATCGCGATCAACAACAACCTTAAAGCGGCGAAGGCTTCAAAAGCCGTTGACGACCTCACGAACAGAATGCTCAGAGAGCAGGCCGAACAGTTCCACATGGGAGTTATCGAATCGGCGAAAGCTTCGCAGAGAAGCATTATAGATACGGAAACGATAGATTTTGTGAACAAAGAAATAACGGGTGCGGTGCTTGATTATATCGCGATAGAGCAAAAAGGCGCTCAGGACAGACGTGACGCGGTGGCAATGATCGCAAATTCCGAACGCGGACTGGTTCAGGGCGTTATTTCCGCAGCCTCGGGACGCAGATGAGTGAGAGACTTGCCGCAGGGGGGTGACGCTTATGAAAAAGCTTAAAGCTCTCAGAATTGCCGGGGCAGGACTGGCGGCGATAGGACTGGCAGGCGTGGGGATCGGACTTTCGGCTCCCGCTTCATTGATCGTTGCTATCGGGATAAGGGGCGTTTCCGCAATTTCCACGGTATCAGGAGTCGTTTTGGGAACGGGCGCTCTGACCCTGACGGGAGGGACTGTTCCCGAGATAGTGAATTCGGTCAAGAGGAGAAACGATGTTCGTCTTCTTGAATCGGAACATCGGGAGGATATTAAGAATTTTTCCGAGTACGCCAAGGACAGTCTCAATCCGGAAAAGACGAGGCTCAGGCTCGAACAGCTCAGAAAAAATAATCCGAATCTCAGCGATCTCGTTGAAAGATGTCTTGAACAGATGGACAGGATAGACTCCTATCAGTCAAGACAGAAAAGTCTTCTTGCCGCAAACAAAGCTATCTATCTTGAGGATACGATAGATGTTTTAAGCGAAAGCGAGAGGAGAATGTGCCGTAATTTTCGAAACGTTATAAACTGCTGTATTCTCATTGAAGATGACAGCGGAAAAGTCGAAGACCTTGATAATGATATCATTGAATCATCTTTGTCGGATAATGAGGAAGAACTTAAAACGGTCGCTACTCTTCTCAAATATTCTGTGGGATATATTAACAATTACAACCGCAGCGGCGTCAGCGACAGAAGCGAGCTTGACGCATGGCTTAAAGTGATGAAGGATTCTATAGGAGGAAACGATGAAAAAGCTTAAAAAAATTGTCTCCGGGGTGATCTGTGCCGCTTTGGTCGTTTGTTCGGCTTCGGGCTGCTCAAAAACTCCGGGCGGAACGGATAAAGGGTACACCTATGACGAGGCGATAAAGGAACTGAACGCATTCAACTCCCAGATCACCGCCGATGAGATCCCCGCAAAACTCGATATTTACAATAACGATTCAGCTTCCGCTATGCTTGCGGATATAAGTACATTTCCGCTCACCGTGGAGGGACAGGGCGAAATAAACATCGAGGTCGCCGCCGCAACGGAAATGAGTTCGGCAGCGCCCGACGACTGGCTGAATATCGTTGCGGATAATTTCAACAAGGCGAATAATAAGATCGACGGAAAATCGGTCAGTGTGACCGTGCGAAAGATCACTTCCGGCGAGGTCATAACCTATATGACGGAAGGGGATTATCGCCCCGATGTTTACGCTCCAAGCTCGGAGGCATGGGGAGAAATGCTTTCGGCAAAAGGAATACGAACGGTGAAGCTTGCCGACAGGATCGCCGGAAATACCGCAGGCGTTCTCATGGAAAAAAACACTTACGATCAGTTCATAGCCAAATATAATGAAGTTACGCTGAGCAATGTCCTTGACGCGTCGCTCGCGGGAGATCTGACTTTTGCTTATACAAATCCCTACACGTCGTCAACGGGTCTGAATATTCTTACGGGAATGCTCTATGCGTTTGACAGTTCAAATCCGCTTTCACAGAACGCACAGCAGAAGCTTCTTGATTATCAGAAACAGTCGCCGCCTGTTGCATATACAACGGGCGTACTGAGAGATCAGGCGAGCAAGGGGCTTATCAAAGCTATGGTAATGGAAGAGCAGGCGTATAAAAATTCTCCGGAGCTTAAAGATTATGTTTACACTCCGGCAGGAATACGCCACGATCATCCTGTTTATACTTTCGATTACGTTTCACCTGAAAAGCAGGAAGCAGCAAAGCTGTTTACGGAATTTTGCCTGAATGACGAATCTCAGGCTCTTGCCGATAAGAAAGGATTCAATCTTCATGACGACTATCAGAGTCAGCCCAACGGACTTGACGGTGCAGGCTATATCTCGGCTCAGAAGATCTGGAAACAGAGCAAAGACGGCGGTCAGCCGATCATCGCGGTTTTTGTGGCTGATATTTCCGGAAGTATGGGAGGCTCACCGATCAATTCACTCAAGCAGTCACTTCTCTCAACATCGTCCTACATAAGCTCGGACAACTACATCGGTCTGGTGTCTTATTCCGACAACGTTCATATCAATCTTCCGATAGACGAATTTGACGATGAACATCGCGCATATTTCTCGGGTGCGGTAAAGTCGCTCGACGTCGAAGGCAACACGGCGACATACGACGCGGTTCTTGTCGGACTGAAAATGATGCTGGACAAAAAGGAAGAAATACCCAACGCTAAAATGATGATGTTTGTTCTTTCCGACGGTGAACAGAACTGCGGCTGCAGCCTGAGCCGTATAACCCCTATCGTGGAAGGCTTAAAAGTTCCTGTTTATACGATAGGCTATAATCTCGAGTCGGATTCAACTGCAGCTTCCGAACTGGAAAAGCTGAGCGGGATCAACGAAGCTTCTTTGATAAATGCAACGTCTGATGACCTTATAAATCATATGCGTAACCTTTTCAATGTTGAACTGTAAAAAAATAAACTCAGTCCGCCGTGATGTGGACTGAGTTTTGTGTTTGTTCCGGAGGTTTCGACCCGGGGATGTCCGGAACGCCATATCCGACCCAAAGAAGCGATAATATATTTTATTTAAAATATTCTTTCAAAGCGCATATTTTATCCGCAATGGAAACGATCCATGCTTCTTTACACATAGGAGGGTGAAGAAGCGTTGCGGGAAACATGTGGGAACGTATTATATTTTGCTGAGAAACATTCAGATCGAAATAAGTTTTTGCATTGCTCAGCGCAACCTTCGGGTGAAGCCAGCAGTGTATCCCATCTTTTCTGACTCGTCCATCGTGCCAGTTATAAAGGAAGAAATCGTGAAGCATTCCCCCGATAATAATATTCTTCTTTTGCTCCTTATTTAAGGACAGCCTGTCGGCTATTTTGAGGCTTGTCATCACAACATTCAGGCTGTGATCGAAAACCGTTATTGTTCCGTGGTGAGGATAGTCTTTCATTTTCGAAACGTTTTCATTTTTCTGCAATTCAAAAAGCAAGGCTTCCTCTTCCGGGGATATTCTGTTTATCACTGCACATCACTCTTTCTTTCAAACTGTCTGTCCGTTATTAAGGCAATATGTTTAAACTCAGCATACCATAAAGATACCGCTTTATCAAGTGGTATTTTTATACATTTATATTTGTACCCGAAGATCCGTTTTTTACAAACCTCGGTACACATCTACAACAATTATTTCCGATCCCGTTCAATAATATTTGGAAATGACAATTGACACCGCAAACAGAGTGTTATATAATGTTTATCGGTATCGTTTTTGTATTTTTTAAAACGAATGTCTAATGGACGATCGTAAAATTGCGCGGAGAATAATTTTAAAATTTTA
>CACYDE010000212.1 GCA_902773045.1 uncultured Ruminococcus sp.
CGTCAGTATTCCTGCGTCCTCTTCCTTGCCATGCGCACCCCTGCATCGCCTCCTTTTGTCCGTCTATTTATTTGGATTGCTATAATCATTGATTTTACAGCATCAAAACAAATACATTGGTTCATTTGTGTGTTTGTTATATTATGATAATATCATAATGATAATAAGTTGTCAATAGGTTTTCGTAATTTTTTCAAAAAATTTTTTGATACCGATTTCCCATCACAAGATTTAAAGATTGAAATTTATACTGATTTCTGACTATAAATAAGAAAATTTGAAAATTGCACAAAAATCTTCAAAGAGGACAGTTAAGGCAATACCGCACAATCTCTGTGCGGTATTGCCTTAAAGCGTTTTATTGAATTTTAGTATTAGAAAAAAGTATTATTGTTAAAAAGAGGCTGCCGCAGGTTCATTTGCGACAGCCCCGTTTTTCTGATATTCCCTCGTTCCTAATAAATACCAGTATAATTTTAAGTTTTCGTATAGGTTCCAAAAAGATGTTTAAGCGAAATTTTTCACGAATTATTTGTTATACATTTTGTCATAATATGACATATAGTCACCTGAAATGATTTTGTTCATCCAGTCCTCATGCGAAAGAAACCACTCGATTGTCTCTACGATTCCGCGCTCAAACGTATATGACGGAGCCCAACCAAGTTCTGTTGTAATTTTTGTGTTATCAATAGCATAACGTCTGTCATGACCCGGACGATCCTTAACATAAGTGATAAGATCTTTTGGTTTACCCATTGCCTCTATTATCAGGTTAACAATCTCAATATTAGCTTTCTCGTTGTTGCCGCCGATATTATATACCTCGCCGATTCTGCCTTTGTTAAGCACAGTTGCAATGGCGCTGCAGTGATCCTTAACGTGCAGCCAGTCACGAATTTGCATACCGTCGCCGTAAACGGGAAGAGGTCTGTCGTTCAAACAGTTATTGATCATCAAAGGGATAAGCTTCTCGGGGAACTGGAACGGACCGTAGTTATTGGAGCAGCGTGTGATGACAACAGGAAGGCCGAACGTATTATGATAAGCTTTCACCAACATATCCGCACTTGCTTTCGATACAGAGTAAGGCGAATTCGGAGAAAGCGGAGTAGTTTCTCTGAACATCCCCTCTTTGCCGAGTGCGCCGTAAACCTCGTCTGTTGAGACCTGCAAATATCTGACACCCTCTTTGTAATCTCTCGAATACTTATCGTCGGCGCGGAGATTCCAGTGCTGTTTAGCCGCATTCAGAAGAACCTGAGTTCCAATAACATTAGTGGTGAGAAACACCTCGGGTTCGACAATGCTTCTGTCAACATGAGATTCTGCTGCAAAATTTACAACAGTGTCGATGTTGTAAGCGTCAAAAATGTGATTCACAATATCCTTATCGCGGATATCTCCTTTTACAAAACAGTAATTTTTATTTCCTTGAATATCAACAAGATTTTCAAGATTTCCGGCATACGTCAGTGCATCAAGATTAACAATAAAGCAATCCGTGTTTTCAAGCATATAATGAACAAAATTAGAGCCGATAAAGCCGGCGCCGCCTGTTACCAAAACATTTTTCATATTTGTACACCTCATTTTCAGATAATTTCTTCGGGCAGTGAGAGCAGATATTTTCCGTAATCGGTCATGGAAAGTTCTTCGCCAAGTTCAAGCAGCTGTTCCGTAGTAATGAAGCCTCTTCTCCATGCGATCTCTTCCGGACATGAAATATAAAATCCCTGCCGTGACTGTACGTTCTCAACGAACTGAGAAGCTTTCATCATTCCTGTGGGAGTTCCCGTATCGAGCCATGCCATACCTCTGCCCATGAGAGATACTTTAAGCTGCCCTTTTTCAAGATACGCATTGTTTACCGCGGTGATCTCGAGTTCGCCGCGCGGCGACGGCTTAATAGTTTTGGCGATCTCTATAACCTGATTATCATAGAAATAAAGACCCGGAACAGCATAGTTCGACTTAGGTTTTTGGGGCTTTTCTTCAATCGAAATAACATTGTTGTCCTTATCAAATTCGACAATGCCAAAGTCTTTGGGATTTTTTACTGCATAACCGAATATTGCAGCTCCGTTAAGTTCCTTTTTGGTTTTTTCAAGAATATCGGTGAAATACTGTCCAAAGAATACATTATCGCCAAGTATAAGGCAGACCGAATCATCTCCGATAAATTCTTCGCCTATGATAAACGCTTCTGCAAGTCCTTTGGGTTCGGGCTGAACGGCATAGCTAATGGAAATACCGAGACGGCTGCCGTCTTCCAAAAGCTTTTCGTACATTGGAATATCGGTCGGTGTAGAGATAATCAAAATTTCTTTGATTCCTGCAAGCATAAGAATCGACAGCGGATAATAGATAAGCGGCTTATCGTAAATCGGCAAAAGCTGTTTTGACACAACCTTTGTCATTGGGTAAAGACGAGTGCCTTTGCCGCCTGCAAGTATAATACCTTTCATTGTTACCATGCGTCCTTTCTGTATTGGGATTAATATGTAAAATAAGATTTGATTCAATACATAAAATATATCAGGTACATTAAAATCAAAAACGGGAGGAATACGCAGGCGTTAAGCATCAGTATTCCATGATCGAATTTTGCAAAGCAGCCGTTTGTTTCCATATCAAATTTATGTTTGCAGCGCGGATAATTCAAAACAAGAAGAAGAACTATCGCAACAGAAACAACAGCCGCCGAAACATTGGTTACAAGGTTATAATACTGCTCTTTTACTCCCATGCTCATAATAATTGTTCTTAAATTTGCTGCCTCCTGATTAACGTTTTCAGATGGTGCAAAAACGCGCGAGAATACCGAACCCTGCATATAGTACGCAGAAATAGTGTTTCCGCTGGCGGTGGATCGGATGACCGTATGGAAAAACTGATAGATAAAACCGATCATCATATTTAGTCTCAGACGGTTCATATCCGACACTATCAAAACCGAGAAATAGGGCATTATGAGTATACTGCGGTAGAATTCCGTTTTTGAAAACGAACTCATAAGCATAAATACTCCCGCCGCAATAAAAACACAATATCTGTTTCTTTCTTCATCTGACTTCGTTATAGCCATATAACTAAGGAAGCATATAACAAGCAATCCTATCATAAATATAGACGCTTTGGCTATTTCTACTCCGAAAAGATTTGTGAGCACCAAAATTGATGGTCCCTGACTCATTGACTCTTTATACAAAGGAAAAATATTACCGACCAATCGGTTCAGAACCATTATCGACAGCGAAAGAATGCAGTCAAAAGCCGCATGGAAAATATTTTTTTCAATAAGCAGCACAAGAGGGAGGAACGCAAAAATAAAGAAAGGCTTTACAGCAATAGACAAAGCCGCAAACAATATAGCACGCTTTGTTCTGCCTTTCATCATATTGTAAACGCATAATGCACCGTATGCTGCAACGAACACATCGGTCTGCCCTGCGATGCCTACTCCTATAATGCAGACACTGGAACCCAATGTTACGAGCATAGCCCACATCGACCGTTTTTTGTCGTTTGTAATCAGGAAAGCCATTTTATAGCCCATATAGGCTATAAATATGTTGCAGACCTCCAAGCCCAGCTTGGACCAACTAAGCAAATACGCATTGCCGGCTGCACTTTTATCGAAAAAACGCTGAGCGATCCATATAGGAAAATTCCATATTGAAAGAGGAATTATCGCAAAAAGATCGCAGCCCATATACTGATGGCGAACGTGATGGATATTTTGTGCGGTATATTCATAAAACTCCAGCGGACGTCTTTCCCAAATAACGTCCCAAAAATTAACGCTCCACACCGTCAGACTGCGTGTATCCTGATATGCGGACGACGCTATCGTAAGGATCACGATAGCACCGACTGTGAACCACTCCCAAAGATATATATCCGGAGAATAGTATTTTCTCATTAAAGATTTTAACGTTTTGCTTTTAGCGATCATTTCAGAGTTCCTTTCTTATCGGATATTTCCAATATTTCTACCAATTAAAAGCTATACGCCTTTTCCAAATGAAACAATAAGCACACCTAAAACAATTAGTACCATACCGATAAACTGTTTTTTTGTCAGACGTTCTTTAAGAATATAATAGCTCAAAATCGCCACAAATACATATCCCGACGACTCAAGAACAGGACCCAGCGAAAGCGGAACATACTTATATGCGATAACGGTAATGATAGTCGACGCAAAGAACATACCGTAAGCTAATATCACACGCGGATTTAAATACTCTTTTATAATGTTTGTGTGATCTTTATTGGCGCTTGTTTTGAGAATGACCTGCGAAACAGACGAAATCAGAACCGATCCTAAAAATATTAAAATATAAATAACGGAACCGTTAATCTTCCATCACCACCATACACACTCCGGCTATAATCACAAATGTCCCCACGATCATAAGCCATGTTATTTTTTCATGCCACATCACAGCGCCTATTATCATTCCCCAAATCATAACTGCTGATTTATTCGCAAAAGCCACTGTCAGGGGCAGTTTTTTCAGTACCTGCTGCCACAAAACCGCATAAACCATCAGCAAAAAGACAACGCCGCCGTACATCAAAATAAATTTCAGAGAGAGAAATTCCTCCCCGGATGCAAGCTTCGACATTACGCTGCTTCCAACGTAAATCATCAAAATGACATGAAGAAATATAAGACTTTTTATGTTCATTTTTTTAGAGGAATCTTTCATTTTACTTTTTTCTCCTTGCCTTCGCTGCTTTGCGAGGAAGAAACCATACGCCTGATAACATATTGAGGCGCCTCGTTCAGACTAATGTAGATCCTTCCGACATACTCTCCTATAATTCCCATCATAATCATCATCATACCGCCTATGAACAGAAACACCGCCATCATGGAACTGTATCCCAGCGGAGTTAACGGATTGATCAGTTTGTTAATTATAATATACACTCCATAAACAAAGCCTGCCACCGCGCTTACTATTCCAACACAAGTTGCAGCACGAAGCGGCTTTACAGAAAAAGACGTAAAGCCGTTAACCCAAAGAGAGATCAGTTTACTCAGTTTATAGCCTGATTCTCCCTCTAATCTGTCGTGATGCTCTATTGTAACATTTTTGATATTTTTGGTTGTACGCAGCAGCAGTCCGGACATATACGGATAAGGGTTATTGTAGCGTATTATCTCATCTGCGACGTATCGTTTACACGCGAAGTAGCTCATTATTTTAAGCTCCTTGGGCTTATCGATCAAATAACGCGCCATAAGATCGTTGATACAGCTGCCAAAATTTCTGAAACCCGAATGCTTTTTGTTTTCATAACGGGCAAACGCCACATCGCACTCGTCATCAAGCCCGTCTATAAGCTTAAACATCTGATTTGGCGGAGTCTGACCGTCATCATCAAGACATATAATTATATCGCCTGTTACATGGTGAAATCCTGCCAAAAGTGCAGAATGCTGACCGAAATTCTTAGCAAGTTCGATCCCGATAATGTTTTTATCGTTTTTGGCAAGTTCTTCTATTACAGAAAAAACATTATCGGGGGAGTGATCGCTTACAAGAATGATCTCGTAATCATAAAGATCTTTTCTTGTGTTAACGGTATTTCTTATCTCGTCGACTACCGTACCGATAGTGTTTTCCGAACGATAACATGGTATAACAAAAGAAAGCTTAGTTTTCATAATTTTTCCAATCACATGTAAATCCTGATTCAAAACTCAATTTCTGCTTTTTCGTAATCTTCACGAAGGATAGACATAAAGACAACGTCCTCTTTTATTCCGTTCAAAATCACGTCCTGACGAAACAATCCTTCAAAAACGAAGCCGGCTTTTTTATAAGAAGCTATGGCCTGCTCGTTTCGAGCAAATACTCTAAGAAATATCCTGTTAAGATCCAGCTCGTTGAAACCATAATCCAGAATCAGTCCGGCAGCCTTTGAGCCGATCCCGCGGCCTCTCGCACATTCTTCTCCTATAAAAATTCCGTATTCGGCTTTTTTAAAATTATGATCAATATCTCTCAAATACACCGATCCGACATCGCAGCCCAACTCGTCCGAGTGGATAATAAACTGAGCGACCTCGCCCGTATCAACTTTATTACGCAGCCAATTCAGATGATCCTCTTTTGAAAGAGGGCGGCGATAAATAAAATTATTGTTGACGGCAGGGCTATTGCGCCATTTTATAATATTCTCCGTGTCTTCTTCCGTGATCTTTCTGATACATACACCGTTAGTATTCATAAATAACCTCTGTTTAACCACTGTATTCACTTTTCGGTTACTTTCCGAAAAAGCCTTTTATATTTTCGATAACATAGTCAATATCTTTATCGGTAAGACCATAATACATAGGAAGGCGAAGCAAACGTTCGCTCTCCTTTGTTGTGTATTTATCTTCTCCGTGGAATCTGCCGAATTTAAGACCTGCCTCGGCCGAGTGAAGAGGAACATAATGAAATACAGCAGAGATGCCCTTATCTTTAAGGTAAGAAATAAGTTCGCTTCTCTGCTCTATGTTACGAACCTTAAGGTAGAACATATGAGCGTTATGACTGCACTCATCGGGAATAAACGGACGCTCTGCAAGCCCCTCGGCTTCAAGCGGCGCAAAACCGTCGTAATACTTTTTCCACGAAGCAAGTCTGTTTTCGTTTATCTCGGACGCCATCTCAAGCTGTGCATAGAGGTAAGCTGCGTTCATATCGCTCGGGAGATACGAAGAACCGACCTCTACCCACGTGTATTTGTCGATCTGTCCACGCAGAAAACGGCTTCGGTTCGTTCCTTTTTCGCGAATGATTTCGGAGCGCTCGTACATTTCGGCATTGTTTACAAGAACGGCTCCGCCCTCACCCATACTGTAATTTTTTGTTTCATGGAACGAATAACAGCCTACATCTCCTATCGTTCCTAATGCACGTCCTTTGTAATAAGCCATAACGCCCTGTGCAGCGTCTTCTACAACAAGGAGATTATATTTTTTTGCAATTTCCATAATCTTATCCATTTCACAGCCGACGCCGGCATAATGAACAGGAACGATCGCTTTGGTTTTCGGTGTAATAGCAGCTTCAATCAGATTTTCGTCAATATTCATCGTATCGGGCCGAATGTCTACAAAAACAACGACAGCACCTCTCAAAACAAAAGCGTTTGCTGTTGAAACGAACGTGTAGGAAGGCATAATCACTTCATCGCCCGGCTGAATATTTGTCAGAAGGGAGGCCATTTCAAGAGCATGGCTGCATGAAGTTGTAAGCAGAACCTTGCCGCATCCTGTTTGTTTTTCGAGCAAATCATGACACTTTTTGGTAAAAGAACCGTCTCCGCAGATCTTTTTTGCCTCAACAGCCTGCTTCATGTAATCGAGTTCCTTTCCAACAAAAGGAGGAATATTAAACGGTATCATTATTCTGCATCTCCATTATATAAAATTTCCGTTTCTAATTATATCATAATAGATTATTTCTTGTCAATAAATGTGAATGTACAACGATTCAAGTTCATTTTATTTCTTTATGGTTAATTCGTCTAATACTGATTTCCGATTAAAAGGATTTTCGAGGATAATTTTCCGGGGACAAGGAAGACGCCGCAGGAATACTTAAGGAACTACTGATTAAATCGAGCGCCCATATCGCGCCGCCGGATTTTTAGTCAGATTGTACGAAACGACCGCAGGAATACTTAAGTGACGCTCCAAGAGGGCAAACCCACGGCGAAGACCGATTGGCAAGCGGAACTTATGCATAGCTGGCGTACGCCGGCAGCACACCAAGAAGTCAAGCCATAAGGCGCAGGCTGATTGGATTGTGCTGCGCGTATTTCAGGGCGTTTTTGTGTACTGTTTTGGTCAAAAGATCGAGCAGATTCGGTGCATGATCTTTGTGCGATGTTGCCTTAAATATACTAATTAGAAAGCAGTATAATAGTATCCCCTCAATCCTCCAGCGTAATAAAAATCGAGTAGGGGAGTTTATAGGCTCCCCCTCTCACACCACCGTACGTGCCGTTCGGCATACGGCGGTTCGGTTTGATACTGCAATATTTT
Source organism: uncultured Ruminococcus sp. (assembly GCA_902773045.1). Lineage (GTDB taxonomy): Bacteria > Bacillota > Clostridia > Oscillospirales > Acutalibacteraceae > RUG592. The sequence continues at coordinate 8,060 of CACYDE010000212.1, forward strand.
TTTCA
>CACYDE010000213.1 GCA_902773045.1 uncultured Ruminococcus sp.
ATTCATTTCTGCCAGTGTCATCTGTCTGTTCATGTTTTTATTATATCATATTTTCAATGACTTCGCAATTATGCGGTGTTGCCTTAAGTCTGATCGGGCTATAATCTCCCTTTTTCAGATCACGCTCGATAATGTCATCGATTACACGGCATATAGCATCAAAACGGTTTGCGGGCAGCTCCTGACCCTTTGCGTAAGTGCTGAAAACGGCAAAAAGCATGAAGGGGTTGTGGGAGATCGTGCGGTAGTCGGATATCTTCTTCTCCTTTTCTATCAAAGCCGCAAGAAATTCCGAGCTTGCATCGCTGTCAACTTTGTTTGCATCTGCAATTTTCTTGATATAAGCACCTCTCTGCTTCTCGTCAAACTCCTTTATCGAATATCGGCGGACGGTCGTGCTCTGACTGTGATCAAGAGTCATATCAGACTGACCCGCCACAAGCTTCTGCCCCGGGCGTGTGGTAAAGAGAATATGCGGCTTCTTGTCGGCATTATAGAGATGCTTGAATATAGCCTCGATCAAACGATCCATCTGATCCGGCGGTATCTCGTCCATCGCGTCAAAAATGAAGAGCGGTTTTCCGAAGCGCATCACCGCATCAAGCGCTGTCCGCCGGAGCTTCATGCATTCGGCAATCTTATCAAGAAAGCTGTTTTGCCCGGAAAAAGAATCTCTCTCGAAATTCTTGCATTCAAGGTATATCGGAAAGAACAGATCACGGGACAAGCCGTACTTCATCGCTTTATTCGCTGAATCGATCGCAATGTGCTTTGCAAATGAGGACTTGCCCTGTCCGGCATCGCCTGAAACAACGGCAAGCCTTTCCCTTTCCAGCGCAGACAAGAGAGCTTCTTCTGTGGCGTCTGTGGGGGCGGTGCTTTCCCTTCGCTGCTCTTTTTCCTGCCGTTCCGATTCGGTCAGGTGCCGCAAAAATGATATGGGAACGTAGGAGTTTTCAAGCGTCAGCGCCCTGTCGTCATAGTCGCCGAAAATGCGGACAGGATTGAGATCCGCCGACCGTTTATTGAGATGATCCTTGAAGAAAGGTATCCCGTATTTCATATCGCAGAAGGTATCAAAAACAAGCTCAAACAGTCTTTCGCTGTTGTTTTCATCTTTGATCTCTTCTTTTGTTACCTGGTCTATTTTGACCCCGTTCTGTGACAACAAATAAGCTTGCAGCACCTCAATATCCTCTATGCTGCATTTTGCTTCAAGCACTCTTTCGGCAGCAGCTTTTGCCGCATCGCTCGAAGGCGTCAGTATATTTCCTTTCGGCATGGGGCTGATAAAAATAGGTATTATTCCTTTTCTGCATTTTATGGCTGTGGCGTATTCAAGCAGACAATAGTCTTCGTCGTTTTTACGACCGCCCTTTTCCCCTAAAGCATAATATTCATCAGTCACTATCGGCATAAACACATAACAGTCATTGACCGCATTTTTCAGATTTTCCTTATATTCCCCCTTTCGAAGTTCATTGTTATCCCAATAAGCCTTTAGTCCGGTGCATGATTCGATAGCGCCGACAAAATCCTTAAAGTTATCACCGCCGCCTTTATTTTCCCATCTGTAGCTTATAAATATCTCGTTTTTGTTTACATCCTTATCCACATCAAAAGCCTCCTTTTTGAGATCGTTATTTTGAAGCCTATTTCAATAATCCTGTTTTGATTTTATCACGTTTCATCCCTGAAAACAATCTCATCTTCCGAAAAAACACGGGAAGATCTTTTTACAAAAGAAAAGACTGTTGCAGCATCACAAATTATGATATGATAAGTATAGACCATATCGTCGGTAGGAAGGTAACGAGAATTCAAGGGAGGTATTCAGTATGAAATGCGGTGAGTGCGGCAGCACAAAGGTACAAAAATTTGAAGGTAAAAACGAGGGATACTGCCCGATATGTAAAAAGCCGGTAGCATTGGCAGAGGAAAAGCAGAATGAAAAAATGCGTGTTTTTTCAGCTACGGTCATGACAGGCATTCCGATGTTGTCAATCGGCTGAAGGAAGCCATCGAGACCCGCAGCAACGGCGACATCGAGGTATGGATCGACCACAAAAACATCCCGCGGGACGCCCATTGGCGTGAGCGTATCACCAAAGGTGTTTTAGAGTGTCAGAGTGTACTGGCGTTCCTGTCATCGTATTCTACGCGGGAACGCGGAGTATGCTTAGATGAGCTTGCCATCGCTCTGGTATCCAAACACGGTATGCTCCGGACGATACTTCTTGAACCTAAAGAAGAAACAGATCCTCCGCCATTGGTATCCGAATATCAGTGGGGCGATATGAGCAATTATCCCGATTATGCTGCGCAGGGAGAGGACGTTTTTCAGGAGTATATCAACAAGCAGGCAGACAGTATCATTGCTATGCTCAAAGGTAACGAGATCAGACAGTACAACGGAGAAATAAGCTATATCAGAGAAAAGCTCGGTCTGCCGGAAATCCCCCCGCTTTCAAAATTTGATCTGCTCATTCAAAAACCCATGATCGGCAGAAAATGGCTGAATGAAGAAATAGAAACATGGGTAAACGCTCCGTCGGCTTCCCGCGTTATGATGATATACGGCAACCCGGGTGTCGGCAAATCAATGTATGCGGCGCATTTGCAGCATTACAGTCCCCATACCGCCGCCGCCATTGCCTGTGATTACCACAGCGACGAATACAGCACCTCAGACAGGGTAACGATCTGGCTTGCCTACAAATTGGCGCTTCGCCTGCCCGATTACAGACGGTGGCTGATGCATCAGTTTTCCGACAGCAGATTTGAAATAAAAAGCGGAAAGGATCTTGTGGATCAGTTCCTTTTGCAGCCCTTTTCTCTTGGTATTATCAACGGTCAAAGAAGCACATATTTTATCATCATAGATGCGCTTGATGAAGCAAGGGCGTCCGACTTTTCGGAATACATACTGAACTTTATCAATGATACCGCCCGTCACGCGCCCTGGCTGCGGTTTATTATCACCGCCAGAGAAGAACCGCATATTCTTGAACGGTTCGGCAGATTCCCTGCCATCCGGTTTGATGAGAACCTGAACAACAACAGTAATGACATAAGAGAATACTATGACTTTATGCTCAAACCGTTGCTTATAGACGGTGAAGCGGAGATCGGCGGCATACAGTTCAAAGCCCCGCCGTCTGTACGACGCTTTACCGAGGAGGATTTTTCCGCCTTTGCCGACAGGCTCACCGAGGCAAGCCGCGGAGTATTCGTTTATGCCGAAAAGGTGTACATAAACATAGCCGATGACTTCATAAGCGGAAGGATCACAGCGCTTCCCGAGTATCCCCTGCCTGACGGTATCAGTGACCTGTTCAGAGATACCCTCGACCGGAAATTCAATAAAGAGAGTGAGCATTATCAGTTCGCGCCCTATACGATGCGCGACTTTGAGGAAAAGTTTTCCGAACCCCTCGGCATGGTAATGGCTTCACCAAAGCCACTGCCCGCAACCACGCTTATAAAGCTGATGGACTGGAACGAAAAGCAATACAACAGCTTCATGTTTTGTTTCGGCACAGTGCTTGACGAAAAAGAAGGCAGTCTGACACCCTTCCATAAGTCCTTCTCCGAATGGCTCAACATGACCCGCACCCGATACAACACCCCTCTGTCCGACGGTATCGCTCACCTTGCGCTCACAGTCTATAGGGTCTATACAAGCGGCATAGACCGGCTTGACGAGTTCCTCACCGTCAATCTTACGCGTATACTGCGCTCTGCAGCGGAAAACTCCGACAGCAGTGAATACAGCGAATACTACGACCAAGCTGTCAATGATAAAGCTCTTACCGACAAAATGTTGGACATCGGAGATAACTACAAGGAACACAACCGTTTCACTGATGCGGGTGAGATTTACGTCGAGCTGATCGGGATCTTTAAGGCGGATATCGGCGAAGATACGGACATTAAAAGCTTTGATGAAGGAAGAATCAACTTCTATTGTCTGGCGCTGTACGGATACGGTAATATCATGAAGGCGCAAAATAAGTTCATTGACGCCGAAAGCTATTATCAAAAAGCTCTTTATATAATAACAAAGCTGACCGAAGCCTACCCGGAAAATCCTCAGTACAAGAGAGGTTTGTCGGTTTCGCTTGATGATGTTGCCGATATCAAACAAACTCAGAATGACCTGTCGGCGGCTTTGAAGCTCTATGAAAAAAGCCGTGAAATATGGGGAGAGCTCGCAGATGCCTGCTCTGAAAATCCCGATTACAAGAGAGGTTTGTCGCTTTTGCTTGAAAGAATCGCCGACATCAAAATAATTCAGAATGACCTGTCTGCAGCTTTGGAATTCTATGAAAAAAGCCGTGAAATATTGAAACCACTTGCAGATGCCTACCCGGAGAATCCTCAATACAAGAGAGATTTGTCGGTTTCGCTTGAAAGAATTGCCGACATAAAAAAAGCTCAGAATAATCTGTCTGCTGCTTTGAAACTCTATGAAAAAAGCAGTGAAATATTGAAACCACTTGCAGATGCCTACCTGGAAAATCCTGAATACAAGAGAGATTTGTCGGTTTCGCTTGAAAGAATTGCCGACATCAAACAAGCTCAGAATGACCTGTCGGCGGCTTTGAAGCTCTATGAGGAAACTTTACAAATAGCAAAAGAACTCGCAGATGCCTACCCGGAAAATCCTCAATACAAGAGAGATTTGTCGGTTTCGCTTAATAGAGTTGCCGACATCAAACAAGCTCAGAATGACCTGTCTGCAGCTTTGAAGCTATATGAAGAAGCCTTGAAGATAGCAAGAGAACTCTCCGATACCTACCCGAAAAATCCTGAATACAAGAGAGATTTGTCGGTTTCGCTTGGAAGCATTGCCGACATAAGAAAAGCTCAGAATGATCTGCCTGCGGCTTTGGAGTTCTATGAAAAAAGCAGTAAGATTTGGAAACAACTTGCAGATGCCTACCCAGAGAATCCTGGTTATAAAAGAGGTTTGACGATTTCGCTTGGAAGCATTGCCGACATAAAAAAACTCAGCATGATCTGCCTGCGGCATTGGAGCTCTATGAAAAAAGTAGTAAGATTTGGAAACAACTTGCAGATGCCTACCCAGAGAATCCTGATTATAAAAAAGGTTTGTCCTTTTCATTATATAAGGTTGCCGTCTTATACGAAATACTTGGCGGGCGTGAAAACCGTGAAATATCACTGAAAATGATTAAGAGAGCTCTTGAGATCAGTGAGCAGCTTGCTGCGGAACATGAAACGATCAGCGCCCACTATGATCTTGCAGCGAATTTATACAACGTAGCTATGCACGAAATGACGCCCGCTAAAGAGAAAAAACCGCTGCTTGAGCGCGCACTGAAAATAGCACAAATGCTGCTTGACGAAACGCAGGAAGACAGTTACCGGTCGTTTGTCGATTTGATCACAAGTGAGCTTAAGAGCCTTTGAAACATTCATGCTGACATTATCATAGTTGCAAAAAGAAGGCTGCTGCGTTTTTGGGGGTTGTGCGCTGCTTTGCCTCTTGCTGAGTTTCACGGATTCAGGTCGTTATCATAAACCTGAATCCGTGAAATTCAAATTGTAAAACATCGCTGAAAGACTGATAAATACTGCTCTTTTAGCAAATACTTTGGTGTTTTAATTTGCACCAAATGGGTGTAGAAAATCAGGTACGTAAAAATGCTCGAAACACTTGATTTTATGCAGGTTTCAAAGACATTTGAACA
>CACYDE010000214.1 GCA_902773045.1 uncultured Ruminococcus sp.
CATTGTGAATTTCTTGTCACCCTTATCATAACCGAGAACCTTGCTGTACGCAACGCTACCTTTACCTTGAGCAAAGCGTTTTCTCTGTCCCCATGTAACATTCTCCGAGATTGATCTGCTCTCTTCTTGGGCGATGCTTAACATCACGGAGATCAGAAATTCCCGTATCCAGCCGTAATTGATACAATTTGATTAAATCATATTTTAGGCTAAACCTTTTGATTTTTCATAAAGGGTGGGTTCAAAATTACATAAAAAATGCACCCACTTGATGTATAGTATGTCATCATAGGTATTGACTTTTGTTGGCTTTGTAATTGACATAAATTGGATATAACAGAGTATTCATACTCCATCGAATAATGCTTTGAATTATCAACGTAAATGGTTGAAATCCCCGGAAAGCATATGGTATAATAATACCATTACATATGAAAGTGGAAGCTTGGCATGACACAATTACATTTTATCTTTACAAAAGACTCATTTGCTCTGGATAAGGCAGCCGATATGGCAGAGCAGCTACACACTATATCAGAAAAATACGACAAAGAGCCGTATAGAACATTCTATGATATGTCTTTCCGGGAACGACCAGACTATCTTGACTTGGCAGGCTTGTATATCTTTCATTTATCCGAAATGTTTATAGAGGAGCTTTCCAATACAGCAGGAATAGAATTAAGCCGTGAAAACACCGTTCTTACCCCGAGCGATGATACTATTGAAATACTTCTCGGCAGTGTTCCGTTCGCTATCGGTGCGGAGTATATAAACAAATCGTGGATAAAGCGGCAATACAGAAGATTCCTGAATGTTTTCAAAAATGAAATATCTGGTTACAATGGAAAGGTCTCTCTATATTTTGCGGACAAAAGCTCAAAGCTGCACATTCCCGAAAGAGTGTTTTTTCATCTTGTTGAAAACACCGAAGGAGAGTTTCCGTTTGCTTTTCTTGCTACATACGCCACGAAGACGGATACCGGAGCAATTCGTCACGTTCCGTTGCATTATGCCCTGACCGAGTATAAAGGTGATAAATTAAAAATTCTTGATCTTATTTCTTGCTTGAACAAGGCAGCGGAGGTATCGCCGCTGATTGCAGAGCTTATGGACAGTGGCGAGCTGTTTCACCCGCTGGGGCTGACCTCTGAAGAGGCTTATCATTTTCTTTTGGATACAGCAGCACTTGAAGAAATCGGAATACGCTGCAGGATCCCGAACTGGTGGAAAAAGAGATATTCCAACACGGCAGTTACGGTAAAGGTCGGAAACAAAAAGCCCGCTCTGCTTGGCATGGATTCCGTTCTTTCGGTAGTTCCGAGCTTAACTGTAGGTGGAGAACCGCTGACCGAAAGTGAGATAAGGCAGCTTTTACAGCAAGCGGAGGGGCTTGCATTCATCAAAGGAAGATGGGTAGAGATCAATCATGATCGTCTGAAGCATCTTCTGGAGATCCTCGAATCGCACAGCGGAGAGCTTTCACTGCTTGATGCACTCAGGATGGACATAAAAAACAGCTCAAGTGATGAATATGACAATGATGTCATAGTTACCAACGGAAAATGGCTTAAAGATTTTCTGAGATCTTTGCGAGAACCATCACATCTTAAAAAGACACAACTGCCCGAATCCTTTAAAGGTGAGCTGCGTCCGTATCAGACGAAAGGTTTTAACTGGCTCGTTAAAATGAACGCGCTGGGCTTCGGTGCTTGTCTCGCCGATGATATGGGCTTGGGAAAGACTATACAGATACTTGCATTCCTTGAGCATCTTCGTCTCAAATCAAAATCGTCACGAGTTCTTCTGATCGTTCCCGCATCGCTGCTTGGAAACTGGAAGAGCGAGGCCGCTCGGTTTGCTCCCGATATGAGCATAGATGTTTTATATGGCAAAAGTGCCGGTAAGCTTTCGGAACAATTTGAAGGCTCAGACGCATTTTTAACGATTACTACATATCGAATGGTTCAGTCTGTATCCGCATTGCACGATATAACATGGGACTGCATTATTCTTGACGAGGCGCAGGCAATAAAGAATCCCGGCACTAAACAGACAAAGCAGATCAAGCTGCTTAAAGGGAAAATGAAGATCGCACTTACCGGAACTCCCATAGAAAACGAG
>CACYDE010000215.1 GCA_902773045.1 uncultured Ruminococcus sp.
ACGCTTTTGCATTTGTCATTCAATCCGATTGCTTGGGGTGGTTTCGTTCGTGTGGCGTTTCTTGTTAATTTTTTGGATTGCTATAGTGAAAGGATAAATTCATTTGAACGGAGAGGATTTGTTCTTCCAGAGGGAAGATTTGAGCCGTCTGCTTCTCTCGCTGCCAAGGTAGACGAAAACAACAGATTCCGAAGATTTTATGGAGACACGATATTTTTTGATCTTCCGGAAGATATAAAACGTAAAGCGGGCAGTCTGTGTGAAACACTGTACCGTCAGTGTGGAGAATGCTTTTCGGAAAGACTTGACGAAAAAACATTGCATGTCACGCTCCATAGACTCAGCAGCGGAAATGATATATCGCGGATCTCCGATGAAATGTTTCGAAGCGAGATCAAGCTTGCCGGTTTTACGGAGTCGGACGTTTTCGAAAGAACTGAGATAAATTTTCAGACAAACAACATTATAAATTCAGACGACAAGAGTGTGGTTCTTTCGATGAAACCGAAAACGGAAAGCGACTACGGAAAGCTGCTCTCGCTCTACGGAAAAGCCGATTGCGTTAAAGTTCTTCCGTATCCGCTGACTCTCCATATTACTCTTGCATATTTCAACCGGAACGGTTTCGATGAAGAGGTGTCCGGACGTTTGCGTCGCGTGGTGAATATTCTTAACGAAGATCCTTTTGATATCACTTTGAGTACCGAAGAGCTATATTATGTAAAGTTCACGGACATGAAAAGCTATTATCGTATTTTTCCGCTTGTAAAAAACAAGTCTCAAAAACGAGTAATAAGAAAAAGTTTTACGACTGAATATTAGGAACTGTTTATCAATAACTTTTCATTTCTGCTTGTCTAATTTGCCTTGAACTGCGTTAAATTTCCTTGAAATACGCCCGTATTCCTGCGAAAATTTGCCTTGTTCAAAACAAATTATCCTAAGCATAAATTGAAAATTTATTTCTTCACAGTTCCTTATGGAAATTTTAAATAAAATATTTTTCAATTGTAAAAATATTTGTAAAGTATTGTATAATATCAAAAATTATGGTAAAATATAATCGGAAGGTTTCGGCGAGGCTGTCGAAATTATAATATAAATAATTTGAAAGAGGTTGGAAGAAATGGCTTTTTTAGATGATTTGAGCAGAAGACTCACTATGATGGGACAGGAGGCTGCAACTCAGACCAAGATGTTTGCGGAATCCACAAGGATCAATTCGAAAATAACCGATGAGGAAAAGCAGATCAATAATTATTTCGTGCAGCTCGGAAAACAATATTTTGAGCTTAACAAGGACAACCCCGACGCAAACGGCGCCGATATTATCAACAATATCAAAGACGCTCAGGCTCGCATCGGTTTCCTCAAGGACGATCTTAAAAAAGTGAAGGGAATGAAGAGCTGTTCTCAGTGCGGCGGAGATGTTCCGCTTCATGCGACTTTTTGTAACTTCTGCGGCGCAAAGGTTCCGGCAGCCGAGCCGGCGGCTGAGAATACCGTTTCAAACAGATGCCCTCAGTGCGGCGCTCCTGTTGACGGGAATTCGGCTTTTTGCGTTTCCTGCGGCTGCAATCTTCAGCCTGTGGCAACGACATATCCGAGTCCTTTGGGAAGTTCTTTGATTAATAACAACGGAAACGGCGGCGCCTATTCTACCCCGGAAGCTGCAAAGACTGCCGATATCCCGGCTCCCTCGGTCGGAACTGCTCCTGCGGTTTCGGACAGTCCCGCCGGTTCCGATGAGGATGTTTCTTCTTCTGTTAATCTTAACAAAAACGATAATATAAACGGGTGATCCATGATATCGCAGAGTGGATATGTAATTGTCTCAAACTTCCCACATAATGATTACCCATCTTTCCTTATCGAAACTGTGTTTTTAGGAATTTAAGCAGAGTTCCGAGTAACCGATTGAATGGGTTCGGGGCGATAGCCCCGATGGGATAGAGGGCGAAGCCCTCTATCCCAATAGCCCCCTTTTCCTTGAGGGAAAGGGGGGCTGGGGGTATGGGTGACGACAATAGTTTTGCTCGAAGAACAATCTCGGATTCGACAGCGAAAACTATTCTTTACATTGACAACCCACGACAGATTCTACATTCATTGTAATTTTGAGTATGGGAAGTTTAAATGATTATTTCGTCGGTGTCTTTGCGGCATCGGCGAAATTTTGTATCCGTAGTTATAAAGCTTTGACCGGAGCTTCTTCAGCTCGGGGAAACTAAAAAAGAGACGACCTTTTTCGGACCGTCTCTTTTTTATTAGTGATTTCTCGGTTTGATTTACTTTCTTATGTTGTTATATTCGTCGGGATCGTAGGGGTCAAAATCGGAAATATCGCCCTTGTTTTCATCTTGATCCATACTGTTGCGGAACATGCCACGTCCCGCAGTATAACCAAATCCCGAGGATCTGGCTGAGATAAATGTTCCGACGGCAACAAGCAGTACAAGCAAAATAACCCAAATCATACATATACCTCCCTCCGTATATATTTATCTTATAATACAACCTTTCAAATAAATTGTCAAGTTTCTTAAAACTTATTTATGCAGAGTTTTGCCACACTTTTTTTAAATACAGTCAGGGTGCAGAGAAGAAGAGGAGGCATACTCCATGCTTTTGGGATAGAGGAACAGGTTCGTTCGTTGCTCCTTCGAAAGAAAGGTGGATATTTCTTAAAATTTTTTTGAATTTTGCTCTAAAACATCGAAAAGCGTTGACAAAAATACGCTGTGATGTTAAAATTATTTCGGGTAAGACTTTTTGTTACTGGCGGAAGTGGAAACTGCGGCAGAGAGGACTTTTTCTTGAAAGCCGCAACAACCACAAGGAAGCAAAAAGGTAGAATTATGCCGACCGTCTGGGCAGTCCTACTTGATAAGGTAGGACTGCATTTTTTTGGTAATGTTCGGACAGATTATATAATATGTGTAATGATTATTGTCTGAGTTCGGAAAGGGTCAACCCTGAGAGAATCAATGTTGTCGGCTGATGGTCAAAAGATAGCGTTGATGTGAAAAGGCGATATCCGTTTACCGATGATAGTATACGATTGTAAATTCGAGGGTGATATGTTACGTTTAAGTTCAAAGCAGTCACTTTCGACGATGAAAGCGCGGGAAATGACGGACGAGATCGGAGAAAAATTTCAAAATCAACGATCTTTCGAACCGTATTGATAAATGACTTTTTATTTTACAATCGATAACGGAAAAGTGTGTTAGGAGGTTTTTAAAAACTATGAAAAAAGTTGCTGTTATAATGGGAAGCGACAGCGATCTTCCTGTCGTTGAGAAAGCTTTTGCGGTGCTTGAAGAATACGGAGTTCCATTTGAAGTCCACGTTTTTTCCGCTCACAGAACGCCTGTTGAAGCGAGGGATTTTGCTGTCAATGCCAAGAAAAACGGTTTTGGCGCAATGATCGCCGCAGCGGGAAAGGCTGCTCATCTTGCGGGTGCGATAGCTGCAAACACCACTCTTCCCGTTATCGGTATCCCCGTTAAGTCATCAACGCTTGACGGTCTTGACGCTTTGCTTTCGACGGTTCAGATGCCGTCGGGAATCCCTGTTGCCACGGTTGCGATAGACGGCGCGGCGAATGCGGCGCTGCTCGCGGTTCAGATCCTTGCCGTTTCCGATGACGAACTTGCGGAAAAACTCTCACAGGCAAGGGCGAAGGCTGCCGCTGCTGTTCTTGAAAAGGATAAGGCTGTTGCCGGTAAGTATAATAAGTAATTTAAACTTCCCACGCTTAAAACGACGCTTACAAAAGAGTTTATCGGTATTTTAAAAGATAAAATACCGATATCACTCTCGAATCCGGATTTATTCCTCAATCGAAGCTAAAGTCGTCACCATCACCCCCAAACCCCTCTTCCTCAAGGACGAGGGGGCTAAGAGGACGGTGGGCTTCGCCCGCCGCCTATCGGGGCTGTCGCCCCGAACCCCTTGCAAGAGCAAAGTTAATGAGGGAAAAGGGCATTTTTTATGTGGGAAGTTTAAGTGATTGATTCGAATGATTTTGATATCTTCAAAAAAATAGTTAACATAAATTTTTATCAAACGGAGGAAACAACAATGGAAAAGACTGTTCAGATGTATGAAGGAAAGGCTAAAAAGGTTTTCGCAACAGACGACGAGAACTTTTGTATTGTATCCTATAAGGACGACGCTACGGCAAACAACGGACTTAAAAAAGGAACTATCATGGGAAAGGGCGTTATCAACAACAGAGTTACCAATCATCTCATGAAGCTTGTTGAGAGCAAGGGTGTTCCGACTCATTTTGTTGAAGAGATCAACGACAGAGAAACTATCGTCAAGAAGGTTTCGATCGTTCCTCTTGAGGTTATTGTCCGCAATATCGCCGCAGGTTCACTTGCAAAAAGACTCGGTCTGGAAGAGGGAACAAAGCTTTCAAAGACAGTCTTGGAATACTGCTATAAGGACGACGCTCTCGGTGATCCTATGGTAAATGAATATCATATCCTTGCTATGGATTATGCATCAAAAGAGGAGCTTGACACTATCGCAAAGTATGCGTTTGCTGTTAACGATATTCTCACCGAGTACCTCAAAGAGGTCAATATAGAGCTTGTTGACTTCAAGCTTGAATTCGGAAGACTTTCCGACGGGACGATCGTTCTTGCCGATGAAATTTCTCCCGACACATGCCGTTTCTGGGACAGCGTGACAAACGAGAAGCTCGACAAGGATCGTTTCAGAAGAGATATGGGCGGCGTTGAAGACGCTTATCAGGAAGTAATGAAGCGTTTGCTCGGAGAGTAATTTATCTCTTGATATGGAAATTACGGGTCTATTTATTGTCAGGCGATCGTAAATTGCAAAATCAATGATTTTTAGAACCGCATAAACAAATGATTTCCATTTTGCGATCGGCTGCTAGCTATTTATTATAAATTGGGAGAAGATAATAACTATGATTACCGATTCCGAAAAGCTTCACGAAGAATGCGGTGTGTTCGGCGTTTTCAGTCAGAAAACGGTGAATGTCGCATCAACCGTTTATTACGGATTGTTTTCATTGCAGCACCGCGGTCAGGAAGGCTGCGGTATTGCCATCAACGATGAAGGCGTTATTAAATGTTATAAAGACCTTGGTCTTGTCAATGATGTTTTTACGCCCATGGTCATGAAATCTCTCGGCGAGGGAAACATGGCTGTCGGTCATGTCCGCTACGGAACGACCGGATCAAATGACAGAAGCAACGTTCAGCCCATCGTTGTCAATCATATCAAGGGAAGAATGGCTCTTGCCCACAACGGCAATCTCGTCAATTCCGCTCAGCTCAGAGAAGAGCTGGAGCTTGAAGGCTCGATATTCCACACTACAAGCGACACCGAAGTCATTTCGTATGTGATAACGAAGGAAAGGATAAACTGTCCTTCAATCGAAGAGGCGGTCAACCGCGCCATGTACAAAATAGACGGCGCTTATTCTCTTGTTGTGATGTCGCCGTCAAAGCTTATTGCGGCGAGAGATCCGCGAGGCTTCCGTCCGCTTTGTTACGGAAAGACGGAGGACGGACGATATATCGTTGCGTCGGAAAGTTGTGCGCTTGACGCGGTAGGCGCCAAACTTATCAGAGATATACGTCCGGGAGAGATAGTTGTTTTCAGCGAGGACGGAGTTCGCTCGATCGACGATCACGTGGGATTGAAAGACAGCTCAATGTGTATTTTTGAATATATATATTTCGCAAGGCCGGATTCGAAGATCGACGGCTGCAACGTTCATCAGGCGAGAGTTCGCGCAGGCGAGCTGCTTGCACGTTCCCACCCTGTTGACGCCGATATAGTTATAGGCGTTCCCGATTCCGGACTTGACGCGGCAGTGGGATATGCCAGAGAATCGGGAATACCCTATGGGATCGGCTTTATAAAAAATAAATATATCGGACGAACCTTTATATCTCCGGGTCAGTCTTCAAGAGAGGACAAGGTGAAGATAAAGCTCAATCCCATCGCCGAGGTCGTAAAAGGAAAACGCGTCATTATGATCGACGATTCAATAGTAAGAGGAACGACAAGCGCACGTATCGTGCGTCTTGTCCGTGACGCAGGTGCAAAGGAAGTTCATGTCAGGATCTCAGCGCCGCCTTTCGTTGCTCCGTGCTATTACGGCGTTGACATTGACTCAAAGGAAAATCTCATTGCCTGTCGGAACACGATCCCCGAGATCGCTGAGATCATAGGAGCGGATTCCCTCGGATATCTTGATATTGAGGACGTGACCAAGCTTGCCGACGGAAGCAGCTGTAAAGGCTTCTGCCGCGCGTGCTTTAATGAAGAATACCCAACGCCTATACCGCAGGGGAACTCGAAAAATAAATTTGAGCAGAAAATAGACAAATCAAAAAAGAAAAACAAAGGAAAAGGTGAAACGAATGAAGAGTTGCAGTGAGAGCTATAAGGCAGCAGGCGTTGACATTACCGCAGGCTACAAAGCCGTTGAACTTATGAAAAGTCATATCGCGCGAACAATGACAAGCGGCGTAGTTTCCGATATCGGCGGTTTCGGCGGACTTTTTGAGCTTGATGTGACTGGGATCGAAAGACCTGTTCTCGTAAGCGGAACGGACGGAGTCGGAACAAAGCTTAAGATGGCGTTTCTGATGGATAAACACGACACTGTCGGTATCGACTGCGTTGCAATGTGCGTCAACGATATTATCTGCTGCGGAGCGAAACCGCTTTTCTTCCTTGATTACATCGCATGCGGAAAGAATGTTCCGGAAAAGATCGAAGCTATCGTAAAAGGCGTAGCAGAAGGCTGCGTTCAGTCAGGCTGCGCACTGGTCGGCGGTGAAACAGCCGAAATGCCGGGGTTCTATCCGGTTGACGAATATGACCTTGCAGGTTTTTCCGCAGGAGTCGTTGACCGCAAGAATATTCTCGATAAAAATACGGTTTCCGCAGGTGATGTTATAATTGCTCTTCCGTCGAGCGGCGTTCATTCAAACGGTTTCTCTCTTGTGAGAAAAGTTTTTGACGTTGAAAGCGCGGACATTAAATCTCCCGTTAAAGAACTCGGAGGAAAGTCGATCGGAGAAACGCTGCTCACTCCTACGAAGATCTATGTTAAGCCTATGCTCGCTTTGTTTGAAGAAGTGAAGGTCAAGGCGGTTTCTCACATCACCGGAGGCGGTTTCTACGAGAATATTCCGAGAAGCCTTCCCAAGGGTTACAGCGCAAAGATCAAAAAATCCGATGTTAGGATCCTTCCTATTTTCGAGCTTATCGCAAAGACGGGAAATATTCCCGAAAGAGATATGTTCAATACTTTCAACATGGGCGTAGGAATGAGCGTTGTTGTTGCAAAGGAAGACGCCGGGAAGTCCCTCGATATCCTTAAAGCAAACGGTGAAGACGCTTATGTTATCGGTGAGGTCGTTGAAAGCGATGAAGGCGTAATTATTGAATAAACGAATGGCTGCGGCGCTGTCTGTTTTGACGGGATCACAAATGCCGAATAAACAGCGCCGCGTTTTTCGCTGAAACTATAAAAAGGTAAAAAAATGAGTAATAAAAAAGTTAAAATAGCCGTTTTTGTTTCGGGCGGCGGAACAAATCTCCAGGCTCTTATAGACAAGCAGAAGAGCGGCGTTATAAACAGCGGCGAAATAGCGCTTGTGATATCAAACAATCCGAACGCTTTCGCACTCGAAAGAGCGAAGAAAGCCGAAATAAAAACCGCTGTTGTTCCGAGGAAAGAATGTTCTTCTCAAGAGGAATTTGAGGATAAACTCATTGAGCTTCTCGGTGAAAACGAGATAGAGCTGATAGTTCTTGCGGGCTTTATGTGTATTCTCAGCGAACGTTTCACGGGAAAATATCCCAAGAGAATAGTTAACGTTCACCCGTCTTTGATCCCTTCGTTTTGCGGAAAAGGCTTCTACGGACTTCGTGTTCATGAAGCAGCTCTTGAATACGGCGTCAAAGTCACGGGAGCTACGGTACATTTCGTGAACGAAATACCGGACGGCGGCGAAATTATTATGCAGAAGGCTGTAGAGGTTGAGGACGGAGATACCGCGGAGGTTCTTCAAAAGCGTGTTATGGTTAATGCAGAGTGGATAATTCTTCCTCAGGCAGTCGAGAAGGTCAGCAGAGCTTTGCTCGAGAATGAATAAGGAACTGTGAAGAAATAAATTTTCAATTTATGCTTAGGATAATTTGTTTTGAACAAGGCAAATTTTCGCAGGAATACTTTCGTA
>CACYDE010000216.1 GCA_902773045.1 uncultured Ruminococcus sp.
TACGAAAGTATTCCTGCGAAAATTTGCCTTGTTCAAAACAAATTATCCTAAGCATAAATTGAAAATTTATTTCTTCACAGTTCCTAACCGAAAAATCCGACAAATTATACACACACGACCACTGCGTTATAAATGGTTCATAATCCTGACTGACCGCTTCCAGAATCCTCATCGAATCTTCCGACGTATTCTTCGGACTTTCTTCAAGCTGATTATAAATATAATCAAATCTTTCACAGTGTTCGAGAGGATTTTCAGATGCAGTTTTTGAAGAAAGTCTAAAATTAGTGCAGATCGGGCTTTTGGTTACATAAAGCTGATTTTTGTGCCATTCCACAACAACCGACCTGCCGCTTGCATCGGCAATAAAAAGGTGCTGAGTATAAAAACCCCACGATTTCATATCATATTGTTCGAGCAAATCAACAGCCTCATCAACATTTGCCGCACGGTCAAGCAAAAGACGAATGGCAATCGGAATAGATATATCGGGTTTTCCGGTTTCCTGAAAATTTTTCTTCATATCAATTGAAAGGAATGAAACCGAAAGTCCTTTTTCGTTTATACCGTCCGAACAGACATAGGGAGCAGCCAGCATAGCTATTTTTCCCAATGTACCTGTAGGTGAATAACAATCTTCTCTTGTCGGATCCACACCTATATTGTACAATGACATCAGCGCCATTGAAGCATAGCCGTCTTTAGGAGCTGTATATAATATCAATTCATCGGATCTATCGGAATCCGGATTTCTTCCCGCAAGATATTTCCCATCGGGGGATTGTGTCAAAAACGTACTGCACCCGTAATCTTCGACAGAGATTTCCGGCAAAAAGCCAAAGAACAATTCATCTCCGATAAATTCATACAGCTCTTCTTCACATGTGATATTGGACTGCATAGCTTTATCTAAATTATAATCCTGTTTATATGTAAGCTTATAAAATCCTTCATCAACCTTTTCTACGCTTGCAACTGTTGCAATTCTTCCGTATAATACGACCGCCGCAGCTGTTAATAGCGTTAACATAGCACACATTATGACGATCGAAATTACCTTTCGGCGATTTTTTATATTTCCGGTATTTTTTTCTCTTTCATGGCAGCACCTTTGTGACATCCTTCCTCCGCTTGGCGACATCGTGTTGCTTATCGCAGTTTGCAGCCTTCGGTCGGGTTCGCGAATTAAAACATATCAAAAACTATCTTCTCGGTTCGCCCGTCGCCGCTTGGCGACCCGCACAGAGGCTTTTGAAAAAACTGATCGTGTTTTCAAGAAACGAGGTCGGCGCTTCGTTATAAGCTATCGTTTCGGCAGCCGTCACCTCGGACTGACCTGCCAAAACCCCGTTGTTGTAATATTTCAGGCAGCCTATCGGCGTTCCCTCCGAAACAGGCGCATAGACAAATCTTGGAATCTCATACTCAACCGTAACATTCCCATCCGAATCACCGTCAACACAGACCGCTGGCTGTTCGCCGACATTGAGCTTCAATTCGTCTTTTTCTCCTCCGACCACCGCAGCAGTCAGTGAGGTGAAATCCATTTCAAGCTTTTCAAGCGAAAGAAGCCCGAAACCGTAGTCAAACATATTTTTATGGTCGTTCCAGTCGTCTGGGTCGCCGAGTGTTACCGCTATCAGGCGGATCCCGTCCTTTTCCGCGCACGAAACAAGAGTTCGTCCGGCTTTGTCGGTGTAGCCTGTTTTTCCGGCAACACAATATTCGTACTCACGTATCAGTCTGTTTTCATTATAATATGTCTGAGTTTTTCCGCTCGGACTGACAAAATTTACGGTTATGCTCGGACTTGAATCTATCTCTCTGAACATATTGTTTTCCATACAGTATGCCATGATCTTCGCAAGATCACAGGCTGTTGTGTAGTGACCTTCCGCGTCAAGTCCCGACGGAGTGACAAAGTTTGTGTTTTCAAGTCCGAGACTCCGGGCTTTTTCGTTCATCAGCTCACTGAAGCCCTCAAAGCTTCCACCCACCGTCAAAGCCACCGCATTCGCCGCGTCGTTTCCCGAAACCATCAGCATTCCTCCGACAAGCTCCGACATCGGAAGCTGTTCGCCTGCTGCCAGATACATCGACGACCCCTCTGCGTACATTTCCGGGGTTATCGTTACAACGGTCTCTTCGTTGTCGGATTGAAATGCTTCAATTCCGAGAATGGCGGTCATTATTTTTGTTGTACTCGCCATGGGAAGCCTTTCATCTGCGTTTTGACTCAGAAGAAACTCGCCTGTGTTCACGCAGTAAAGCGCATAAGCATACGCGCTCACCGCAGGCTCTTCGGCTTCGGCGGCATATCCGAAAAAAAACATTGCAGCGCAAATGACAAGGAAGCACGAGACTATTTTCAACAGCTTTTTCAAAATCACCACTCCATAATTTTCAGACAATTTATAGTTTGTAATATATATGTCCGTTGAGCTGCGTTATATTCTGTATTGAGTATAATTTATTTTCAGAATACGGAATTTTCGATGTCGGCAACCTCGTCGTAATTACCCGTTACGATACTTTCTTCTTTTTTTGTTTTTTTCACGTTTTTGACAGACTCCGTTTTTTCCTCGGTTTTATCCTCGGAGTCTTTGTCCTTATCTTTTTTCTTTTTGCTCATTTTGGTGATAAGCGCACCGATCTTGTCCGCTGCGTCGGGGATCATGCTGATGACCCTGTCGACTGCGCCGTCAAATTCCATATTAAGCATTTTAACGCTTCCGTTGTTCACAACGAGGAACGCAACAGGCTGGATCGAAACTCCTGCGCCTGCGCCGCCCGCAAAATTATCCTTCTGTGAATTTGAATTCGATTTTGGCGGAAGATCCGAACCTCCCGAAGCAAAGCCGTAGCTTACTTTTGAAACAGGGATTATCACCGTTCCGTCCGGACAAACGACCGGTTCTCCGATGATGGTGTTGACGTCCACCATCTGTCTGATGTTCTCCATCGTTGTATCCATCATATTTTCAAGATGATTAGCCATATTAAGCACAACCTTTCAGTCTTTATATTATAACTTCACTCAACCTAAATGCCATTGGAACAATCAGGTAATAACAAATACTTTTTGATTATGGATTTTTGTTTTGACTCAAACTTCCCATACTCAAACCCACAATAAATGCAAAGTCTATCGTGGGTTGTCGGTGTAACGAATAGTTTTCGCTATCGAATCCAAGCTTGTTCTTCGATCAAAGCTATTGTAGTCACCTATCCCCCTGTTGTTAGTAACAAATTTGAACGCGGGCAAAATGCTACTTTAAAAATCAAAGTTGGTGCGCGTATTTGCCTGCGGCCGCTTGGCCGCCGCCCCGAACCCATGCAACCGGTTGATCGAATGCTGTTTAAATTCCCGAAAACACAGTTTTAATAAGGACATGGGGATAAGTAATATGTGGGAAGTTTAAGTTATTACATTATATATCAAAATATATCAAA
>CACYDE010000217.1 GCA_902773045.1 uncultured Ruminococcus sp.
AAATAAATAGACGGACAAAAGGAGACGATGCCGGTAAGTGCAGAGCAAGGCGGAGGACGAAGGCATACTGGCGTACCCCAAGGGCACGCGCCAATGGGCGTATGTCGAGAACGACAACGCAGCTATGCGCTTACCGGGGCGTCGAACTTGTCTGGATATTTGTTTGGTTTGCTATAATATAAACCGCCTACAGCTCCGGCGCGCATTGTGCCCCGGAGCTGATGTGATACCAACAAAGCCCCGTAAACCTTGTCAGCCGATATTCATAAATTACTCCGCCCAAGCACCGTCCGTGAACTGCCACTGGTCGTAGGTGTACTCAATTGCGTCGGGGAAATCGTGAGTCTCGGGACCCGTCTCGTCCGTATGGATAAGATAAGTAGAAGAATCAGGGAACTTGACCGTAAACTTGACCGTGTAAAGACCATCTCCGGCCATCTTGATATTTGCACCGTAGTGAGGGCCATCGGAAGCAGCCATCGGCATGAATGTCCCCTTGCTTACTTCGGAACCGTCATCGTTCTTTGTTACAACATACTCAACCGTGAGGTACGGAACCCAGTCGCCTGTGCCGTAACCGAGACCATTCTGAAGAGCGGAAACGTCAAGTTCAAGGTGACAGTCGTAATCCTCTGCCTTATAGCCGCCTGTCATGTCTACAGGCTGGAAGTATACAGCGTTCAGGTTGAGAAATTCCTTCTCAACGCCGGAGAAGATCTCGACCTCAGTGAAACCCAGATCCTCACCGCCATCCTCTTCTTCAGCTGCTCCTGCATCTGCTGCTGGAGCGGCTGCCTCCGATTCTTCTGCAGCAACGGACTCGACCGAAGCCGTACCGTTGGTGCTTTCACTTGTTGTTGTTGTGCTGTTACAAGCAGCCATGCTTACGGAAAGTATCATAGCTGCAAGAGCTGCGGCAATGATCTTAGAATTTTTTTTCATTATGTCAGCCTCCATATAAAACTTTTATTGAGAATTATAGCAATCCAAATAAATAGACGGACAAAAGGAGACGATGCCGGTAAGTGCAGAGCAAGGCGGAGGACGACAACGCAGCTATGCGCTTACCGGGGCGTCGAACTTGTCTGGATATTTGCTTGGTTTGCTATAGATCATATTGTCAACAAATCGGTCTTAACGGGTTCAACCGAATTATTGCGAAATTATTTTTCGGCTTTTTCAGCCTTTTTGCCTTTCGGCTTTGACATTGTGATCACAAATGTGATTATCGTTATCACAGTAAGGATCAGCTGTGGAGCGAGCGTTATCCATGTCGGATAGATCCCGAAGAATGCGAGCGCGTCATTGCCGGACATCCACGAAAGCGATGGGATAGTACCTGCAAGACTCTGGATCCGGCCGCCGATTTTTTCCGCAAGACCGCCGTCAAGGAACAACTCCCACATGCCCGATCCGAGGAACGCGATAGACATGACAGCCATAAGAATGCTTGTCGCCATAAAGAACGGTCCGAGGGGTATCTTGACACCAAACACACGAATCAGAACAAATATAAGCATAACAGCTGCAAGTCCGAGAATTATTCCTGCAAAGACAGCGAGGAAACCATGTTCCATCGAACCTGCTCTCGAGAAATATTGCTGGCAGAAAAGGATCACCTCCGCACCTTCACGAAAAACCGCGAGGAACGATGTAAAGCCTAACGCGACCAGCTTTCCGCTGTCGGCAGAATCAGACACCTTGTCGGAAATATAATTTGTCCATGCCTCCGATTCCGCTTTCGAGATCATCCAGTTGGATACATAAATAAGTACCGCGACGGCGAGAAGCGCCGTAACGCCCTCCGTGATCTCCTGCGGTATGGAATTGCTTGTGCCGCTCGTGATCGTATACAGGATGATCGCAAGAACTACGCTCGCGGCAAGCGCGACAACAGAGCCGACATAAACAAAGATCGTACCCTTCTTGTTTCCTGTTTTGATAAGGTACGCGACCATTGCGCCGACGATGAGTATCGCTTCCAACCCTTCACGGAGGATTATCCCGAACACCGCAGCGAATGTTGCCCACGCAAGTCCATTCCCTCCGCTTTCGGTTATTTCCTCATCAGTGTTCGTGTAGCCGAAAAGTGCGTCCAGCGTATTTGCGTCTTCGCGCAGCATAGATACGAGCTTATCGACTTCTGCGCGGACATCCTCAGCGTCTGCACCGTTGTTCACTGCTTTTTTCATATTCGAGAACTGCAGTTCGACTTCGTTGACGCGCGCGCCGGAAATATAACCCATAACAGTTTTTTCGTAGCCTGATGTTTCGTACCAAAATCCGTAAGAGTTCGTAAACGGCTTATAGTAGCCGTCATCGCCGTCTCTGGCGGCACCCGATTCATATCTGCGGAGTCCTTCCTCAAGCAGATTCGAGATCTGGTCTGTAATGTCGTTGTATGTGATCGTTTTTGAACCGTCGGGATTCTCGGCTGCGGCATACTTTTTGTATGAAAGATAATAATCGGCCGTTTCACCGTCAGCAAATGCAGGCAGGGCAAAGATCCCCACAGCAGCGGCCAAAAGCAAAAACAAACAGAGAACTCTTTTCAGTGTTCCTTTTTTCATCTGATGATTCACCTCTCGTAATATATACGGTAGTTGTATATCACTAATTTTGATTTCATAGGTTATTACTCAAAAGCTAACGATCGCACCAAACTGATTAGTTCAATCTAACGATTTTAAGTTTAGCACATCTAACTTCTTTTGTCAATGGAAGTTATTATTTATTTATTTTTTTCGTCATTGTATGAGTATTTTTCTAAATCAAGTAAGATTTATTCGTGAATAAACAACAATTTTTGAAGAGTTCATTTAATTCAGGGTAATACATGATTAACTTTCTTTAAGACAACTCTGCGCAGCCGTCAGAAAGAGATCTTTGACATAACCAAGGAACTTCTAAAGCGACGAGAATTGATCTTGAAGAAAGGACTAATCGCAGCTTCGGCGTTTATCGAAGCACCGCAGCTTTTATACCGATAAATGAGATCGTCGTCACCGTCAAAAACTATGCGGAGATAGTTTTCGACTTGTTTTATGGATACAATTGTAGGGGGCTGCTCTTTTCAGGGTATAAAAACAGAGCCGTATTTCTACGACTCTTAAATGCTAATATTAGGAACTGTGAAGAAATAAATTTTCAATTTATGCTTAGGGTAATTTGTTTTGAACAAGGCAAATTTTCGCAGGAATACTTTCGTA
>CACYDE010000218.1 GCA_902773045.1 uncultured Ruminococcus sp.
AAAACCACCTTGAAATACGCCCGAAGGAAGTGCCCTTGGGGTACGTCAGTATTCCTGCGGTGTTTTTATGCACTCTGACGAAAAAATCTACTGCGCATCTTCGGCACAATCTCTGTGCGGTATTGCCTTAGAGATCTGTAACTTTACCGCCTGCGTCCAAACTTCCGAGAGATAATCGACTGTAACTTCTTATACTATTGAAAGTATGGAACCATAAATTATTATCAAAGAGTCAATTGCTGTCATCAGGTTTGACTCACCAAACAAAGTTGATTATGACCCCACTCCATGATCTCAAAAGCCCGAAACCTCAGAGAACCTGCGGTTTCGGGCTTTTTCCGATTGCTTTAAGACGCGCTTTTTATTTGTAAACGGAGTTTGTCGGAAATCATAGCGATAAATTCGCTGTTGGTCGGCTTACCTCTGCCGTTGTGGATAGTGTAGCCGAAGTAGGAATTCAGAATATCCACGTCACCGCGATCCCAGGCAACCTCAATTGCATGACGGATCGCTCTTTCGACCCTCGAAGACGTCGTTTCATATTTTTTCGCCACAGTAGGGTAGAGCTTTTTGGTGACTGCGTTGATGATCTCCGGTTTTTCAACGGAAAGAATGATCGAATCACGAAGGTAGTGATAGCCCTTGATGTGTGCGGGAACACCGATCTGGTGAAGAATACGAGTCACTCTGACCTCCATGTTTCCGGTTGATTCGGTGATTCCCGACGCCGGAAATGCCGCGGGTCCGGTTTTTTTCATCTTGATAAGCTCGGAGATACTCATCGCAAGACTCGCTGTGTTGTAGGGCTTGAGAACAAAGTACGAACCGCCGCAGCTTATGACCTCCTTTTGAAGAACATCGCTGTCAAATGACGACGCAACGATAAAAACAGGAGAGTGATTTGAATTCTCCCGCTCAAATGACTTGAGAACTCCGATCGCGTCAACTCTCGTCATGAACATATCAATAATGACAGCGTCGGGTTTGGTTTTCTCGATCTCTTCGAGAACAACGTTGCCGTCTTTGGCGCAGAAGCTAACTTCGATCCCTTGAAGCTGAAAGGCGCCGATGTCCTCGGGCGAAAATGCATTTCTTTCCTCTGAAATCAACAACTTAATCTGATTTTCCATTTTTTAATTCCTCCATGTTTACTAAAAGTGGTTTGTTGTACATATATTACCATAAATTGGTAAAAATAGCAATAGTTAAATTATTATTTTTTTGTAATTTATAATTACAAAGATTTAATTTCTTATCCTTTAATTCGGTGTTTTCTCTATTTCATTATACATATTCTGAGCAAATATTCCGTACCCTTTAGCGGAATTTGTTACTAAGACATGAGTCACAGCGCCGATTAATTTACCGTTTTGTAATATTGGACTTCCGCTCATTCCTTGAATAATTCCGCCCGTTTTTTCAAGAAGTCTTTCATCTGTTGCAATTATTTGTAAATTCTTTGTCTTATTTTTTTCATCATAATCCACGTGTGTAATTTCTATACTGTAGTATTGAGGTCCGTTTTCATCAAGCGTACATAAAATTTCCGCAGGACCTTTTCTTATATCCTGAATATTTGCTATTTCCACTGCTTCACGATCCGAAGGAGGATCGTTCAGTACTCCGTAAAGCCCTGTCTCGTTGTTGATAAATGCGGTTCCGTCCGATTCCTCTCCGGAAAAATAAGCGTTAATGCTTCCGGGAATACCGTCTGAACCTTTAGTAATGCTGCTTATTTCGGCTTTGGTTATTTCTGCGCTGTCCAACGGCAGAAGCTCGCCGGTGTCGCTGTCGCAGATTCCGTGTCCCAATGAGGCAAACCGATCTGTTTCCGGGTCATAGAATGTCATGGTCCCCAGTCCTGCGCAGCTGTCTCTTACCCACAATCCGGCTTTATATTCACCTTTGTTTTTGATCGGAGTCAGATCTGTGTGATAAGTTTTGCCTTCTCTTTCAAATTCAATTTCGATCGGTTCTCCTTTTCCTGTTTGAATAATATTACGAAAATCATCACAGCAGGAAATGTTTTCTCCGTTTGCGCTCAGGATATTATCTCCCGGTTGGAGTCCGCAGTCATTTCCGGGGCTGAATGAACTGAGTCCTGATGTGATGTCGCTGCATTTTATTATTGTGATACCTTTTGTATGAAATTTGATTCCGAAAATATCTCCGCAGGGAACAACAAATTTTTTTTCGTCATAATGAACATTAACTTCTTTTATGGGGATAATATCTAAAAGCATTAAGCTGCCGCTGAAAGAACCGCCGTTCAGAGTGGAGCTTACTGTGATTTCTTTTTTTGATTGATTATTAAAAGAAATTGTGTTAAAATTAAAAAAAGAAATATTTTCATCTTTGTTTACAGTATAACTGTCGGGAAGGTCGTTCCCGAGTTTTACGCACGCACCAAGAACTCCGCTGCAAAGAACGGCGAGAATAGCCGAAAGAATTTTTACTGTTTTTTTCATTGATTCACCACCTTTCGAAAGTATTTTTTCACGGCGGAGTCGACTTAAAACAGGTAAAAGGATCTGAAAAAATAATTTTTGGCAGCATAATTTTATTTTAACCGATTAAAGATTGTTTTTTTCTTTAATAAACCTTTATTTCAAAAAAATAATGATTTATTCTTCGGGGGCAGTATGGAAGAAAACGAAAAATTTTACGGCCTTAGTGAATCTGAGGTAATACGAAAACGAAAAAACGGAGAAGGAAATAAAAAAGACGCAATAAGAACGAAATCTTACAGATACATCTTTTTTGAAAATATTTTTTCTCTTTTTAATTTTTTGAATCTTGCCATAGCAGTAGTTCTTATAGAGGTGGGTTCGATCAAGAACTGCCTTTTTATGATAGTTGTTATCTGCAATACATTTATAGGAATAATACAGGAAATTCGATCAAAACGCACGGTTGACCGCCTTTCAATAGTTAACAGGACCTCTGTCAGCGTCATCAGAGAGGGCGTGAAACGGGAAATAAATATCCATGAGCTGGTGAAGGGCGATCTGATAGAGCTTTCTTCGGGGTGTCAGGTTTCAAACGACTGCAGGATCCTCAAAGGAAGCTGCGAGGTCAATGAATCTCTTGTGACAGGAGAATCTGATTCCGTTTTTAGGCCTGAAGGCGAAAAGCTTCTTTCGGGAAGCTTTCTTGTCAGCGGCAAATGTGTATGCAGAGTTCTTAAAACAGGAAAGGAAAATTATGCGGACTCTGTTCTTGGTCAGATAAAGTATGTGAAAAAATCAAACTCCGAAATAGTTAACGTTATACGAAAGATAATAGTCGTTATAAGTATTTGCATAGTACCGTTCGGAGTAATGCTTTTTTATAATCAGTATACATTATCTCACAGCACGCTTAAAGAAGCCGCAGAAAGTTCTTCCGCAGCTTTGATAGGAATGATACCCGAGGGGCTTGTTCTGCTTATATCAACTGTTTTTGCGATAGGCGTGATCCGTCTGTCCAAACGAAATGTTTTGTCGCAGGATCTCTATTCGCTCGAAGCGCTTTCAAGAGCTGACATTTTATGTCTTGATAAAACAGGAACGATTACCACGGGGAAAATGAGGGTCGTAAAAATTGTTCCCGCAAAATCATTCAGCGAAGAAGAATTGAAAAAGATGATATCGGTTATTGCGTCAAATTCCGATGACAGTAACGCCACGATGAACGCTGTGAGAGATATAATTTCGGAACAGGTAAGATGTACGCCAATAGAAAAGATACCGTTTTCCTCCGAAAGAAAATGGTCTTCCGTTTCCACAAAAGAATTCGGAACCTTGATTATGGGTTCCGCCGAGGTGATATTTAAAAATGAAACGGATATTTCCTGCCTTAACTTCGAGGATCGGGAAAACTACAGGGTTGTTGCCATTGCGAGAACCGATCTTAAACCAAAGAATTTTGTTCTTCCCGAGGAGATCTCGCTTGCAGGTTTTGTTCTTCTTTCTGAAGAAGTCAGAGAAAGCGTTTCGGAAACACTTGACTTTTTTAAGCGGCAGAATGTAGAGATAAAGATAATTTCGGGAGATAATCCCATAACGGTCAGGAAACTTTGCGGAAATTTATTTGAAGAAAAAAGCGGCTGTATAGATATGCTGAAAGTATCTGATGAAGAAATATCCGATATAGTTGAAAAAAACATGGTTTTCGGCAGAGCGACGCCTTCTCAGAAAAAACAGATCATCTCGTCTTTGAAAAAGAAAGGTCATACGGTCGCAATGGTAGGCGACGGAGTCAACGATGTTATTGCATTGAAAGAAAGCGACTGTGCTATAGCTCCGGCAACAGGCAGCGCAGCAGCAAGAAATATCTCTCAGCTCGTTCTTCTTGATTCGGATTTTCGTTCTCTCCCGGCTGTCGTTGAAGAAGGAAGAAGATCAATCAACAATCTTCTGAACAGTTCGTCGCTGTTTCTTGCTAAAACAATTTTCTCGGCAGTCATGACTCTTATTTTCATGTTCATAAATTATCCGTATCCTTTTCAACCGATTCAGATGACTTTGATAAGCAGCCTTACGATAGGATTTCCGTCGTTTGTATTATCGTTTTTGAAAAACGAAAAACGGGTCAGCGGAAGCTTTTTGAAGAATATAGTAAAAAATTCTGTCCCCGCGGCAATAACAAATGTAACGGCAGTCATTGCTACTGCTCTTCTTGCGGATCGCTTCGCTCTCAGTGATCGTGAGATATCATCATTGTGTGTGACCGCTATGGCGGTTACGGGAATTATACTGATCGTGAAAATATATAAACCGCTGACTCCGATAAAATGGTTCGTTATTATCACTTCAATTTCCGGCTTTGTTATCGCATTTGTTTTTTTCGTCAGCTTTTTCGGACTTTCGCCCGTTCTCTCTTCAATTGATATATATATAATTATTGTGGGGATAGCCGACGCGCTTTTGCTGACATTTTTTATGTATATATTTTCAAAAGCGGCATGATCTGTATTTTTATCTGTCGGAATTTGTTTTTATCAGTGTGTTAAAGAAAAATTTACCGCATTTTTATAAACATTCAATAAATATCAAATATTTTACTTTACAGATTGGTCAGTTTATTGTAAAATAAAAGTAATGTTGAAATTTATTTCCATCGGAGGATTGATTTTTAATGGAACCAAAATATAAAAGAGTATTGCTCAAACTTAGCGGTGAAGCTCTTGCAGGAGAAAAGAAGACAGGGATCGACTTTGATATTGTTACAAAATATTGCGAGCCTGTGAAGAAGCTGAACGAAATGGGAGTTCAGGTTGCGATCGTTGTGGGAGGAGGAAACTTCTGGAGAGGAAGAAGCAGCGGAAGCATGGACAGAACGAGAGCCGACCACATGGGAATGCTCGCCACCGTCATCAATGCGCTTGGCGTTGCGGACACTCTTGAACAGCTTGGCGTCAGCGCAAGAGTCCAGACAGCAATTTCCATGCCTCAGGTTGCAGAACCCTATATCCGCAATAAGGCTATCAGACATATGGAGAAGGGAAGAGTTGTTGTTTTCGGCTGCGGAACCGGAAATCCTTTCTTCTCAACCGATACGGGCGCCGCACTCAGAGCCACCGAGATCGAAGCGGATATCATGCTTAAAGCCACTATGGTCGACGGAGTATATGACTCTGATCCGCATAAAAACCCCGATGCAGTGAAGTTCGACGAGATCACATTCCACGATGTTCTTGATAAGGGACTTCAGGTCATGGACAGTACAGCGGCTTCCCTCTGTATGGACAATGATCTTCCGATACTTGTTTTC
The DNA here is from genome assembly GCA_902773045.1 of uncultured Ruminococcus sp. GTDB lineage: Bacteria > Bacillota > Clostridia > Oscillospirales > Acutalibacteraceae > RUG592. The sequence goes on from CACYDE010000218.1 coordinate 5,755, forward strand.
AGTCTTGAAGAGCCGGAGAACATTGTCGCTGCCGTTTGCGGTGAAAATATAGGAACAATTGTCAGAAATTAATATAGGCTGCATTTAACATACAAAATTTTTTACGGAGGATTTACTTATGAAAGAAACATTAAACAAGTGCGAGGAACGCATGAAAAAAAGAGTCGACCATCTTGAGGTTGAATACAGGGAAATAAGAGCAGGACGCGCGAATCCTAATGTCCTCGACAGAATAACTGTCGATTATTACGGTGCGCCCACTGCGATCAATGCATTGGCTGCCGTTTCGGTGACGGAAGCAAGAACTCTCACTATCCAGCCTTGGGACGCGTCCGTTCTTAAAGCTATAGAGCGCGCCATTCAGTCATCGGATATCGGTATCAATCCTCAGAACGACGGAAAGATCATTCGCTTGATTTTTCCGCCGCTCACCGAGGACAGACGTAAGGAGATCGTCAAAGAGGTTGCTAAGATGGCTGAGGCTAAGAAAGTTCACGTAAGAAATATCCGCCGTGACACCATCGACGATCTGAAGAAACTCAAGAAAAACGGAGATATCACGGAGGACGATCTTAAAAAAGGAGAGAAAAAGGTTCAGGATCTGACTGACAAATATATCAAGAGCATAGATTCTCTCACGGAATCAAAACAGAAGGAAGTTATGTCTATCTGATGACAGAGGACAGAAGCAATGGGAATTTTTTCAAATAATCCGAACGATATAGATATATCAAAAATAAAGCTTCCGGAACACTTGGGAATAATTATGGACGGAAACGGCAGATGGGCGAAAAAACGCGGTTTGCCGAGAAGTGCAGGACATAAAGCCGGAGCTTCAACATTCCGAAAGATCAGTCGCTATTGCAGCGATATCGGGATAAAATATCTGACGCTTTATGCATTTTCGACCGAAAACTGGAGCCGCCCCAAAGAAGAGGTAGATACTCTTATGAAGTATTTTAAAGAGTATCTGGAAGAGGCTCTCCGTGATTTTGCAGATGATACTATCAGACTCAAATTTTTAGGCGATATTTCTGCTTTCCCCAACGAAATCAGCGAATTGATGGTGAAAAATGAAGAGTTGTCCTCTGCTCATGAAGGAATGATCCTCAATCTTGCCATGAATTACGGCGGACGTGCGGAGCTTGTAAGAGCCGTGAAGAAGATTTGTCAAAAAGCTGTTTCGGGAGAGATCTCTCCCGAAAGCATTGACGAAAAAACTATTTCCGATTTTCTTTACACAAAGGGTCAGCCGGATCCCGATTTGATAATAAGACCGAGCGGAGAACACAGAACATCGAATTTTCTTCTCTGGCAGTCGGCTTATGCGGAATATTATATTGATGACGTGTTGTGGCCTGACTACACAAAGGAGCATCTTAACAGGGCATTGATAGAATATTCCCGGCGTAACAGAAGATTTGGTGGTGTATAAATAATGAAAACGAGAATTCTGACTGCGGCAGTTGGTCTGCCCATTGCGGTAGGCTTAATGATACTTGGCGCCGCTTTTCCTATTGTGATAGATCTGTGTCTTACCGTTATCGCATGTATGTGTGTTACGGAAGGACTTTCGGCAAAAAAATCGAACAAAAAGGTCACCATAGTTGTTCCTTGTGTTGTATTTACTTCTATATTTATAATGTTTTATTACATTGCACCGTTATGGCCTGTTCTTGTTTTTTTGCTGATATTATCTCTTTTTATGAGTATGATAATAAATCACGAGAATCTTGTTTTTCATGATTTGGCTCATGCGCTTACAATAACCACACTGTGTACTCTCGGAATATGGTCGATGGTCTATTTGTTCGATCAAACCAAAAATATAGTGGGAATATTTTATGTTGTCACCGCTCTGGCGACTCCATGGCTTTCGGATGCCGCAGCATATTTCGGAGGCAGCCTTTTCGGAAAGAGGAAGCTTTGTCCGAAAATAAGTCCCAAAAAAACCGTTGAAGGCGCTGTTTCGGGAGTTGTGATCGGAACGCTGCTTTCTCTGTTGGTGGGCGTTATTTTTGAAGCATTCTTCTTCGAAAACGGGGAAACAGTTAATTACATCTATCTTGCCGTGTTTTCTTTCCTCGGCGCTCTATCGTCTATCGTCGGAGATCTCAGCTTTTCGTTGATAAAAAGAAGCTGCGGAGTGAAGGATTACGGATCGCTGATGCCCGGTCACGGCGGAATGCTCGACCGTTTTGACAGCGTTATTTTTACCGCGCCGGTTCTTTTTATAGTGAATATGTATCTTCCGATTATTGTTGAAAAGGTTGGGTGATTTAATATGACCGAAAATATTTCAGTGCTCGGTTCAACCGGTTCAATAGGAACCCAGACGCTGAGAGTCTGTGAATTTCTTAATGTAAAGGTTTCCGCACTGACGGCTTTCAGCAATATAGATCTGCTCGAACAGCAGGTCAGAAAATTCAAACCCGAGTTGGCGGTTATAGGAACGGAAGAGAAAGCCAAGGAACTCAGACTTCGGCTTTCCGATACATCCACAAGAGTAGGGTTCGGACTTGAAGGACTGTGTGAAGCCGCCGCGATCGAAAGTGCGGACACCGTTTTGACAGCGGTTGTCGGAATGATAGGATTGAAGCCTACTTTGGCAGCTATTGAGGCAAAAAAGAATATTGCTCTTGCCAATAAGGAAACACTCGTAACAGGCGGAAATCTTGTGATGAAAGCTGCGAAAGAAAACGGAGTGAAAATTTATCCTGTTGACAGCGAACATTCTGCGATTTTTCAATGTCTTCAGGGCTGTCCGGATCGAAAAGTCCTGAAACGGCTGATCCTGACTGCTTCCGGCGGACCTTTTTTCGGAAGACGCTATGACGAGCTGAAAGATGTTACTGTTGAACAGGCTCTGAATCATCCGAATTGGAGCATGGGTGCGAAAATAACCGTTGATTCCGCAAGCATGATGAATAAGGGTTTTGAGGTCATCGAAGCCAAATGGTTGTTCGATGTGCCGGTTGAAAGAATAGACGTTGTGGTTCACAGGGAAAGTATTGTTCACTCTATGATAGAATATGCGGATAATTCCGTTATCGCGCAGATGGGTGTTCCCGATATGAAAATACCTATTCAGTATGCGCTTACTTATCCGAACAGAGTCGAATGTGAAACAGAACAGCTTGATTTGACAAAAATATCTTCGCTCACATTCTTTAAACCTGATTATGAAACATTTAAATGTCTTAAAGCATGTCGGAAAGCGATAGATATGGGAAAGAATTTTCCTGTCATCGTGAACGGTGCAAATGAAGCCGCCGTTGAATTGTTCCTGGACAGAAAAATTTCATTTACGGATATAGGTGATCTGGTGACCGAGGCTATGTCGTCGGTTTCGGTCAGAGATATAAATTCTGTTGATGATATTATAGAAACAGATATATTGTCAAGAGAATACGTAAGTCAGACGGTCGGAAAAGTCTGATATTTTGTTTGTGATACAGTAAAGCTTTGAGTGTGTGTTCAGTATCAAATGATATTTGAAAAGACGATTCAAGGCTTTACTTTGTTTAGAGAATAATTTTAAGGCAACACCGCACAAAGACCGTCTAACGACTTTGTACCGAATCTGCTTGATCTTTTTCCGTCATACTGCACAGAAATCTCTT
>CACYDE010000219.1 GCA_902773045.1 uncultured Ruminococcus sp.
ACGCCAGTTTGCCTTCGTCCTCCGCCTTGCTCTGCACTCACCGGCATCGTCCTCTTTTGTCCGTCTATTTATTTGGATTGCTATAAGATAAGCAAAAAAATAATAATAAATTATCAATAAATACAGATTTCCCGGTCCGGTAACAAAGGCAAGAGCATTGCGAATTGCCGGTCAAAGAAAAAATAAGTTGAATTTATAATAGCACAATGAGTTAATTTAAGAAAACATGAAGCTCGGATTCGATAACAAAACTATTCTTTGCATCGACAATCCGCGATAGACTCTAAATTCATTGTAATTTTGAGTATGGGAAGTTTAAGTGATAAAAAAACTTGACGCGGTCTAAAGACGCGAAACAGAATTTTATAGAGGTGTTATTTATGCAGAAGGAAATTTTACTTACCGAACAGGGTCTTAAAGCTCTTGAGGACGAACTTGACTATTTAAAAACCACGAAACGAAAGGAAATGGCCGAAAAGATCGCGCTTGCGCGCTCCTACGGAGACCTTTCCGAGAACAGCGAATACGATGACGCTAAAAACGAACAGGCTCAGATGGAGGCAAGAATCGCCGATATCGAGGTAACGCTGAAACATGCGAGAATTCTTGACGAGAGCGAGATCACAAACGAACATGTTCATATAGGTTCCAAGGTTCGCGTCTACAATTATATGTTTGAAGAGGAAGTTGTTTATCACATCGTCAGCGCCAGCGAGGCTGAGCCTGAAAACAACAAGATCTCCGATGAATCACCGATCGGTCACTCCCTCCTTGATAAAAAGACCGGTGAAAAGGTTCAGGTCGATCTTCCCAACGGAAGCCAGCTGGAGCTTGAAGTCCGCGAGATCACAAGATAATGTTTTTTTAAGAAAAGAATAACGGCGGCGCCGAAGCGTTATACGATCGGGTAAATTATTATTTATTCCGTATTTTCTTCGAAGAAGAAGTATAATTTCCGATTCGGAGCTGCACGAAAGTACAAAAGGGGATAAGATAATGAGTGAGAACATTACACAGCAGAACCAGAACGGCGGAGATCTTTTGCAGGTAAGAAGAGATAAACTTGCCGCTTTGCAGGAGCAGGGCTGCGATCCGTTCGAGGTGACCACCTACGACAGAACGGGTTACGCAAAGGACATCATAGAAAGCTTTGAAAAATTTGAAAGCGAACAGACCGAAGATTCCGAGCCGATGACCGTTTCCGTTGCAGGACGCATAATGAGCAAAAGAGGCAAGGGAAAAGTAGCTTTCATCGACCTTCATGACAGAAGCGGAAAGATCCAGATCTTCGCAAAAATCGACGACCTCGGGGAAGAGGTTTACAAAGGTCTTTTGAAGTGGGACATCGGCGACATCATCGGCGTTGAAGGCTTCGTTTTCAGAACGAGAGTCGGAGAAGTGAGTATCCATGCGCTGAAAGTTCAGCTTCTCTCAAAATCGCTTCTTCCGCTTCCGGAGAAATATCACGGTCTGAAAGATACAGATCTGAGATATCGTCAGAGATACGTTGATCTCATTATGAATCCCGAAGTAAAGGACACTTTCATTAAGAGAAGCCTTATCATCAAAACGATCCGCGAAGAACTCGACAACAGAGGCTACATCGAGGTTGAAACACCTATCCTCAACACTATCCCGGGCGGCGCTGCTGCAAGACCGTTCATAACTCATCACAATACACTCGACATTGACCTCTACCTCAGAATTGCGCCCGAGCTTTATCTTAAAAGACTTATTGTCGGGGGCATGGAAAAGGTCTACGAGATCGGAAGACTTTTCCGAAACGAAGGTATGGACGTTAAGCACAACCCCGAGTTCACAACCATAGAACTTTATGAAGCATATACCGATTATCACGGCATGATGGATCTGACAGAAACGCTCATCAATAAGGCGTGCCTTGCGGTGAATTCAACCGATCAGATCGAATATCAGGGCGAAAAGATCAGCCTTGCGCTTCCGTTCAAGAGGGTTTCAATGATGGAAGCGGTCAAGGAATATACAGGCGTTGATTTCAGCGAGTTTATCGGTGATACCGAGAAAGCAAAGGAGGTTGCAAAAGAGCTTCACCTTGAGGTCAAAGCAACAGACACATGGGGGAATATCCTCAACACCGCTTTTGAAGAAAAGGTTGAAGAAAACCTTGTTCAGCCAACGTTCATTTATGATTATCCCGTTGAGGTTTCACCGCTCACTAAGCGCAAAAAGGGAGTTCCCGAGATCGTTGAGAGGTTTGAACTTTTTGCTACGAGGAGAGAGCTTGCGAATGCTTATTCCGAGCTTAACGATCCGATAGACCAAAGAAAGCGTTTCGAACATCAGCTTATGCTGCGCGACAGCGGAGATGATGAAGCTCAGATGCTCGATCAGGATTTCCTGACTTCTCTGGAATACGGAATGGCGCCTACGGGCGGTATGGGAATGGGAATCGACCGACTCGCTATGCTTCTGACGGACAGCGCTTCGATCAGAGATGTTTTGCTTTTCCCGACGATGAAGCCGCTTGATAAATAATATCCCGAACACTTAGGAACTGTTTATAAATAACTTTTCATTTCTGCTTGTCTAATTTGCCCTGAACTGCGTTAAATTTTCTTGAAATACGTTAGT
>CACYDE010000220.1 GCA_902773045.1 uncultured Ruminococcus sp.
CCCGCCTGACGGTACCCCGAGGGCATTTGCAGCACAATCCAATCAGCCTGCGCCTTACGGCTTGACTTCTTGGTGTGCTGCCGGCACCTTGCACCGAATCTGCTTGATCTTTTTCCGTCAGCTCCACTGCACTACGCATAAGTTCCACCTGCCAATCACGCTGCGCCTTACGGCTTGCGTTCTTGGGGTGTCACTTAATAGTACACAAAACTCCCTTGAAATATGCCCGAAGGAAGTGCCCTTGGGGTACGTCAGTATTCCTGCGGTAGTTTTATGCATTCTGACGAAAAAATCTGCTGCGCATCTTTGGCACAATCTCTGTGAGGTATTGCCTTAAGAAAAAAGTCTGAAACAATTTATTGTTAATCAAACATTCACAGGATTTGCGTCTGAATATATTCATACAGTGACCATCAATAATATTGATTTCACTCAGCGTCCATGGGCTTCGTTCAGAACCGATAAGCCCCAAATTACCAAAACTAAAAAGAGGTAGATAAAATGCTTTTGGACAGATACCTGCCCCGTATCGAATTTGATTCCTACGAGGATTTTAAAAAGAATTTCAAAATCAATGTCCCGGAAAATTTTAATTTCGCTTACGATGTAGTCGATGAATGGGCGAAGCAGGACGAAAACAAACTCGCTCTCGTCTGGTGTAACGACCATGACGAAGAAAAGAGGTTTACATTCAAAAGTATCAGCCTCCTTTCAAACCGTGCCGCAAATTATTTCAAAAGTATAGGAATAAGAAAAGGCGACGTTGTGATGATGATATTGCGCCGCCGTTGGGAATATTGGATCTGTGCGGTCGCACTCAACAAGATAGGCGCGGTCATTATTCCGAGCACACTCCAGCTGACAAAGAAGGATATTGTCTATAGAGGAAATGCCGCAAAGGTGAAAACGATAGTTTGTCTCAGCGATGATTTTGTGATTGACCAGGTTGAAAAATCAGTTCCCGAGATCCCTTCGATAGATCATAAGATAGTTGTCGGCGAACCTCGTGAGGGGTGGGAATTTTTTGAGGAAGAAATCGAAAAATTTCCCGATTCATTCCAAAGACCGACAGGAAACGAAGCGACTTCGTGGAATGATGTAATGCTGGTTTATTTCACTTCGGGAACGACTGGTATGCCGAAAATGATCCAGCATAATTTTGCTCATCCTCTGGGGCACATCATCACAGCAAAATACTGGCAGCAGGTTCAGGAAGACAAGCTTCACATGAGCGTCACCGATTCGGGCTGGGCTAAGTTCGGCTGGGGAAAGATCTACGGTCAATGGATCTGCGGCGCAGTCGTTTTTGCTTATGATATGGATAAATTTGTTCCCAAAAATCTTCTTCGGAAGATGGCGGATTATAAACTTACGACTTTTTGTGCTCCTCCGACCATGTACAGGTTTATGCTCCTTGAAGATGTTGCAAGTTTCGATCTTTCCTCGATCGAACATTGGGCAACGGCCGGTGAGCCGCTGAATCCCGAGGTCAACTCAAAATGGTTCGGATTCACCGGGCACAATATTTATCAGGGATTCGGTCAGTCGGAAGGCCCCGTTCTTCTCGCCGATTTTCAGTGGGACGACATCAAGATCGGATCAACCGGAAAGCCGTCTCCGCTTTATGACATCAAGCTTCTCGACAAAGACGGAAATGAGGTAGGAACAGGCGAGGAGGGTTCAATATGCGTTATGGACGTAAAAAATAATCCTCCGGTCGGACTTTTCACCGGATACTATTTAAACCCGGAAATGACAGCCAAAATTCTTTACGGTCAGTGTTATAATACATGTGATATGGCATGGCGTGACAGCGAAGGTTATTATTGGTTTGTCGGAAGAAACGATGACGTTATCAAATGCTCGGGTTATCGCATAGGACCTTTTGAAGTTGAGAGCGCACTTCTGGAGCATGACGCAGTCATTGAGTGTGCAATAACAGGTGTTCCCGACCCTGTGAGGGGTCAGGTCGTTAAGGCGACCTGCGTAATAAAGAAAAATTATGAGCCGAGTGAGGCATTGATAAAGGAGCTTCAGAATCATGTGAAGCATTCTACCGCTCCTTACAAATATCCGCGTGTTATTGAATTTGTCGATGAGCTTCCGAAAACATACAGCGGTAAGATCAAGCGCGCTCAGATCCGTCACGCAGACGAGGAAGCTGTTCGCGTAAGGGATCTTAATCAGCCTAATCTAAAAAATAAGTGATCTATAATGAACATGCAAGTCGGGCGGACAATAAGTTTTCAGCCTGACTTGTTTTTTATGACTTAAACTTCCCACACCAATACCAGTTCTCAGCCTAAATGCCAACAGAACAATTAGATGATTACAAATACTTTTTTATTATTACTCAAAAATCCCACATATTAATTATCTCTTTTTCCTTATCGAAAATGTGTTTTCGGGAAATTAGACAGAGTTCTGAGTAACCGGTTGAATGGGTTCGGGGCGATAGCTCCGATGGGTTATAGGGCGAAGCCCTATAACCCTGCAGCCCCCTTTTCCTTGAGGGAAAGGGGGGGATGGGGGTATGGGTGTCGACAATAGCTTTAATTGAAGAACAAGCTCGGATTCGATAGCAAAAACTATTCTTTACATCGACAACCCACGATAGAATCTATATTCATTGTAATTTTGAGTATGGGAAGTTTGATTTATTTATATTATTATTTTTACGGTATCACCATTACCCGTTACATAGCTATTTATAAGACATAAATTCGTTTTAATATGTGAGAAGTTTATAATATCTGGTTAATATCTCAAACAAAAAACCAACTAACAATTGACAAAGAATCGTGTAATGTGTTATGATTATAAAGTATTGGTATGCAATGAATTGTAATGATATTTCATTGAATTTTGGATAGTCGATTGCAAAATTGCGGAAAAATTATAAATCAATTATTTAAACTTCCCACACTTAAAACGACGCTTACAAAAGAGTTTGTCGATATTTAAAAATATAAAATACCGATATCACTGTCGAATTCGGATTTATTCCTCAATCGAAGCTAAAGTCGTCACCATCACCCCCAAACCCCCTCTTCCTCAAGGAAGAGGGGGCTAAGAGGACGGCGGGCTTCGCCCGCTGCCTATCGGGGCTGTCGCCCCGAACCCTTTGCGAATATTTTTCTCTAAGCTATATTTAAGGCAACACCGCACAAAGACCGTCTAACGGTACCCCAAGGGCATTTGCAGCACAATCCAATCAGCCTGCGCCTTGCGGCTTGA
>CACYDE010000221.1 GCA_902773045.1 uncultured Ruminococcus sp.
AGCGAATTGCCGGTCAAAGAAAAAATAAGGTGAATTTTTAATAGCACAACAGGTTAACTTAAACTTTCCACAACAATAACTGACCTCAACCTGTCGATGTAAAGAATAATTTTCGCTGTCGAATCAGAGCTTGTTCTTCGATCAAAGCTATTGTCGTCACCCATACCCCCTTTCCCTCGAGGAAAAGGGGGCTTTTGGGTTATAGGGCTTCGCCCTATAACCGTTGTTAAGGACAAATTTGGGCGCGGGTGAAATGTTACGTTAATAATCAAAGTTGGTGCGCGTATTCGCCTGTCGGAGCGTGCCGACCCCCTAACCCATTCAACCGATTACACAGGTTAACTTAAACTTTCCACAACAATAACTGACCTCAACCTGTCGATGTGAAGAATAGTTTTCGCTGTCGAATCAGAGCTTGTTCTTCGATCAAAGCTATTGTCGTCACCCATACCCCCATACCCCCTTTCCCTCAAGGAAGAGGGGGCTTCGAAGGATTTGGGGAGCTTCGCTCCCCAAATCCCCTTACGTGGTTTAAACATAGTTTTTTTTTACTTCGGCAGCTAAATAATCGCAAATAAGCAGCTCCTCTTTTTGTGAACCACCCTACCTCGGTATAGCTTCGTGTAACGTGGTATATTAACAGTTAAATGGATTATTTAATTGCTGCGTTAATTATATTTTTTACAAAATATTCAGTTCCTTCTTGCGGCTTCAACGGCTTTCAGGATCTTTTCGCGGTCTTTCACTCCGTCCGTTTCGACTCCGGAACTGAGATCGACTGCCCAAGGGTGAATTTGTTCGATCGCTTTGGGGATATTTTCGCAGTTTAGACCGCCTGCGAGGATAAACTCTCTTTTTACGCCGCAAACCGCCGACCAGTCAAATGTTTTTCCGCAGCCTGTTCCGCTGTCGAGGAGGATCTTATCCGCCGGGGAATTCTCCGCAGACCGAATGTCCTCGCGGCTTTTTATCACATAGGCTTTCCAGATCTCTGTTTTAGGAGAAAGCTCTCTGAGCCGCTTTATATACTCTTCGTTTTCCGATCCGTGAAGCTGAGCAATACTTATTATACCATCATTTGCGATTTTTGCAACTTCTTCAACAGGATGATCTATAAATACACCTGCCGTTTTAATATCAACGTCAATAATTTTCCTCAGTTTCTTCGCTTTTTCCGCGTCGATATTACGCCTGCTGAAAGGAACTCCGATGATAAATCCCACAAAGTCGGGTCTTGCTTCATTAACGTACTTCGCGTCGATATCGCGTGAAAGACCGCAGATCTTGATTTTCGTCACGTTTATCCCTCTTTCATTTTTTTCAGAAACGCACCTTTGTTCTCCGATCTCATCAGCGCTTCTCCAATCAGAACGGCGTCTGCGCCGCAGTCAAGAAGCTTCCTTCCGTCCGAAGGAGACGCAACGCCGCTTTCCGCAACGTAAACTGCGCTTTCCGGAATGAATCTGCGGAGATCAAGAGCGTTGTCAAAATTGACGGTGAAATTTTTTAAATTGCGGTTGTTGACTCCGATCACCCTTGCGCCTGTTCCGGCTGCGGTTTTGATCTCTTCCTCATCGTGAGTTTCAACGAGAGCTGTTATCCCGAGATCGTCGCATATCGTCATATATTCCTTAAGCTGCTGTTCGGTGAGTATCGCGCAGATCAGCAGAACAGCGTCTGCACCCATGACCTTCGCCTGATATATCTGATATTCGTCAACGGTGAAATCCTTTCGGATCATTGGAAGTGAAACGCTGCTTCTTATCTCTTTGAAAATATCGTCGCTGCCCAAAAACCATTTCGGTTCGGTCAGACAGGAGATACAGTCAGCGCCTACCCTTTCGTATTCTTTCGCAATTTCAAGGTAGGGGAAATCTTCGCTGATGATCCCTTTTGAGGGAGAAGCCTTTTTTACTTCGCAGATAACCGCTCCGCCTTTTTTCTTCAGGGCTTTTTCAAAGCGGAACGTTCCTTTCGGCAAGGACAGCGCGCGCCTTTTCATTTCTTCAAGGCTTACTTTTTCTTTGTCGTTTTTGACCCTTTCTTTTGCGTAAGCCGCAAGTTCGTCCAGTATCATAATTATCCTCTCACTCGTTGGTCGCTTTAATGAATTCCTCAAGCTTTTCAAGCGCTTTTCCGCTGTCGATGGTCTCTTCGGCTTCTTTCACCGCGTCGGCAAATTCAAGCCCTTTCGCCACGTGAAGACCTGCGGCAACATTGAGAACAACGGCGGTTCTTTTTGCGCTTTTTTCACCGCTTAAAATATTTCTTGTGATCCGAGCGTTTTCTTCGGGAGTTCCGCCGACCAGTTCCGATTTTTCACAAAGACTGAATCCGTAATCACACGGATCGAGTTCGTATGTCTTGAATTCGCCGCCGTCAATTTCGCAGACAAGAGTTTTTGCGCTTGCGGATATCTCGTCAAGTCCGTCCTCTCCGTAAACTACCATGCCTTTTTTTACTCCGAGCTTGTAAAGTATCTTTGCCATAGGTTCAACGAGGTCTGCGCTGTAAACGCCCATGACCTGCATTGTCGCATTGGCAGGATTAGTGAGAGGTCCCAACAGATTGAAAACCGTTCTGATCGCAAGCTCCTTTCTAACAGGACCCACGTATTTCATCGCGGAGTGATATGTCTGAGCGAAAAGGAAGCATATTCCTACTTTCTCAAGAACCTTCTCGTTCTTTTCCGGGTCTATCCTGATGTTCACTCCGAGGGCTTCGAGAACGTCTGCTGCTCCGCTCTTGCTTGAAGCGGCGCGGTTTCCGTGTTTTGCAACGTTAACGCCTGCAGCGGCGAGAACGATCGACGACGTCGTGGAGATATTGAACGAATTCGAACAGTCGCCGCCCGTTCCGACAATTTCAAGAAGCTCCTTGTCGCTGTGAAGCTGAGCCGCGTGTTTTCTCATACCTTTTGCGGAGGCAACGATCTCGTCGATGGTTTCTCCCTTCATCGAAAGCGAAGTGAGGTATGCCGCCGTCTGAACCTGAGAGGTCTGACCGCTCATGATCTCGTCCATGACCTGTTCCACCATTTCGGGGGAGAGATCTTTTTTATTTGAAAGTTCGATAATTGCTTCTTTTATCATTTTGATGTTACCTCCAGAAAGTTTTTGATTATTGTTTCGCCGTCCGGCGTTAAAATTGATTCGGGGTGAAACTGTAACCCGTAGACGGGGCGGTTTCTGTGACGAACAGCCATTATCTCGCCGTCGTCCGCCCGAGCCGTGACTATCAGCTCCTCGGGAAGACTTTCCTCGTCAGCGGAAAGAGAGTGATATCTTGCGACCCGGATGTGATCGGGAAGTCCCTTGAAGATATCGTCCGGTTCGATTTTGACAACCGACGATTTTCCGTGATAAAGCTCTTTTGCGTAAGATACTTTTCCGCCGAATGCTTCGCAGATCGACTGATGACCCAAGCAGACTCCGAGGATCGGAAACGTTCCGCCAAGCTGTTTTACAACGTCAATGCATATTCCCGCGTCTTTCGGTTTTCCGGGTCCGGGGGAGAGGATAATGTGAGACGGGGAGAGAGCTTTGATCTCATCGACTGTCATGCTGTCGTTTCTTATCACCTTAATGTCGGGGTTCAGCGTTCCTATCGCCTGATACAGATTGTATGAAAAGCTGTCGTAATTATCTATGAGCAAAATCATTATTATACCTCCTCAAGCGCTTTTACTACGGCTTTGGCTTTGTTGATGCATTCCTGATATTCTTTTTCGGGAACGGAATCCGCAACGATCCCGGCGCCCGAGCGGACGAAAACCTTGCCGTTTTTCTTGAACGCAAGTCTTATCGCGATGCATGTGTCCATATCTCCGTTGAAAGCAAGATATCCTATTGCCCCTCCGTAGATTCCTCTTTTGTTGTTTTCGCTTTCGCTGATGATCTCACATGCCTTGATCTTAGGCGCGCCCGAAAGAGTTCCTGCCGGAAGAACCGCGCCGATCGCGTCAAGTCCGTCGTATTCCGAACGTATGATACCGCTGACTGCCGAACCGATGTGCATGACGTGAGAATATCTCTCAATGTTCATATATTTGTCGACCTTGACCGATCCAAATTCAGAAATCTTTCCGAGATCGTTTCTTCCGAGATCCACGAGCATATTATGTTCCGCGCGTTCTTTTTCATCGGAAAGAAGTTCTTTTTCCAGCGCGATATCCTCTTCTTGTGTTTTTCCTCTGGGACGTGTTCCGGCGAGGGGGTATGTTGTGACGATATTGTTTTCAAGCTTGACGAGAGTCTCGGGGGACGCTCCTGCGATCTCAACGTCGTCGCTCGAAAAATAGAACATATAGGGCGAGGGATTCATTTCTCTCAATTTGCAGTATGTGTAGAACAGACTTCCTTCATATCCTGCCGCGAGTCTGTTGGAAAGAACGACCTGAAAAATATCTCCTTCAAAGATCCGTTTTTTGGCTTTTTCGACCATCGAACAGAATTGATCTTTATCAAAAAGAGGTGACAGCGGTTCAAGGAGTCTTCCCTTTTCTTCGTTTTTGGGTTCGCCCTCAACGAGGATATTTGCCATTGCTCTGAGATCGAGAACGGCTTTGTTGTAGTTTGTTTCAAGATCGTCCGTTTTTATATTTGTGATGAAAATAATTTCGTTTTTTTCGTTGTCGATCGCAATGACCTTGTTGAAAAGCATGAGATCGACGTCACAGAAATTTTCTTCATCAAGAATGTCGAAATTTAACCGCGGTTCACGATACTTTATATAATCGAAAGCAAAATAACCCACCAGACCGCCTGTGAACGGCGGAAGTTTTTCAAGCTTGGGAGACTTGTTTTCACTGAGTATCTTTCTGATGTAGAGATCGGGATCGGAATTTTCAAATGTGATCTCGGTCGACGAACGGAGACGGACGTTTCCGTTGCGGCAGGTCAGTTCAAGACTCGGGTCGAAACCGAGAAATGTGTATTTTCCGTGGGGAGAATTTTTTTCTGCGGAATCGAGGATAAAGACGTTTCGGCTGATGTTTTTCAGAAGTTTGTAAATTTCCGTTTCGGAGACGCTGCATTTTTCCGAAAGCGTCAGCGGGATCGATTTGTAATCGGTATTTTTAGAAAGCTCAAAAATTTCTTCTTTTGACGGATAAAAGTTCATGTTAAAAAACCTCCTTTTTGTCGGCAATGTCATCAACTTAAGGAAATGCTTGCATTTCCTTAAAAAATAAATATCCCATTAGCTCTATATTGTTTTTTAATTAACTGAGAAAACTTAAACGTTTTCTCGTTAAGTTGATGACATTACGCTTGTCGGAGAACAACAAAAAACCGTCCCCGACAGAAACAAATAAATTCTGTCAAGGACGGATAAAGATCACCCGTGGTGCCACCTTGATTTACGGCATAAGCCGCACACTCAGCGAAATACTAACATATTTCCGGCTACTGACGTAAGCCCACACGTCGCAGAATACTCGAATGCGAAAAGGCAATCTTTGACTGCGCCCTCAGCGACCCATTTAATAAGCAGTAACGATCCGGCTCTCAGCCTCCCGGACTCTCTGTGCGTTCTTATCCTATTTTTATCTCCGCTTCAACGGTTTGTAAGGATATTAAATTTTATGGAGATATTTTATCACAGTGAAAAAGCGTTGTCAAGAAGTTTGGAAAAAATTTTAAAAAATTTTTTTCTGACAAAAACTTAAAGAAAGCAATCATTAAAGTTTTGATCCAACTTTTTCAAAAGTTGGCGGTTTCCAAAGGCAGAGCCTTTGGTCGCTGACGAAAAAGACATTGATGAGAGGGATAAACTGCCCTCAGCGAAATTTAAGGAATTCCTATTTTTAAAATATATAAAATAAATAAAAATAATATCTATATGCACAGATCAACAAAGGCAACAGCGAAGCGAATTGCCGGTCAAAGAGAGACAGCGGGAATGTTTTCATAGTTTTCTTGTTATCGGTTTTGCTTTGAATCAATCGAGAGATTTGTATTGCTGCCATCACCCCCCGACCCACTCTTCCTAAAGGACGAGGGGGCTAAGGTAGGTGTGGGCTTCGCCCACGCCTATCGGGGCTATCGCCCCGAACTCCTGCTTTTTCAAACAACTTTTCCTAAAGCTGCGGACAAA
>CACYDE010000222.1 GCA_902773045.1 uncultured Ruminococcus sp.
TTACCAATATTTCATTAATTTCAGCAGGTCGACCTAAAGGTTTCGCCTAAAGGCGAGGGTTTTAACCCCATGTTACAGACAATAAAGTGAATGTTTAGGGAATTTCCAAGTCGCTGTGATTTGACGGAATGCGCGGATTACTTCCTTTTGAAATATTGATTTACGGTTTGTAACGGAAATAAGTTTTACGGCTGTTGCACCGGTCGGGAAAATGTGATACAATAAAAACAATACCGCACAAGAACACTGTGCGGTATTGCATTAAAATACAATTATATTTGAAATGGTTTTACTATCGGGAGGGGTTTTTGTGCCGAGAAAGGTATTGATTACGGGCGCGAGTTCCGGAATAGGCAGGGATATTGCAAGGTTTTTCGATTCGATGGGCTGTGAGCTTATCCTTGTCGCAAGACGCGAGGACAGACTCAAGGCTCTTGCAGGCTGTCTCAACGGAACGCCAAAAATTATAGCGATGGATGTGGGGAATGCCGAAAAAGCCGAGCAGCTCTACAGAATTACAAAGGACGAGAATATAGATATTCTTATCAACAACGCAGGATTCGGGCTTTGGGGAAGTTTCACCGAAACAGACCCTGCCCGCGAGATAGAGATGATAAAGCTCAATGTTGAGGCGATGCATGTCCTTTTTAAGCTTTTTCTTCGTGACTTCAAGAAAAGGAACAGCGGAAAGATCCTCAACGTAGCTTCTGCGGCGGCTTTCGCACCGGGACCCTACATGGCGGCTTATTACGCGTCCAAGGCGTACGTTCTCAGGCTTACTCAGGCTGTTGCTCACGAACTGAAAGAAGAAAACAGTGCGGTCACCGTTTCGGCGCTTTGTCCGGGACCTGTTAACACGGAATTCAACAGGGTAGCCGGAGTGCATTTTTCTGTCAAGCCGCTTTCAAGCAAATATGTCGCAAAATACGCGGTAATAAATATGATAAAAGGCAAGACTGTCATTATCCCCGGAAAAACGATCAAGCTTGCAGCCGCGGCTTCGAAGATCGTTCCCTCGGAGACTGTTTGCGAGATCGTTTCGGGGATCCAGAAGAAGAAAATGAGATAATGTGAAATGCTTGTGAAGCTATTGTGATGATACAAAAAACATTTTCGGATGATTGTATGATTTCGTCGTAATCACTAAAAAAAGTTCTGAAATTTGGTTTAGTATTACGGTGGCGAAACATGAGTTTAATTCTTTAAAGTAATTAAAATTGTGTTTGCGTAATTTATAATATTATAAAATCGGTGAAAATGCGTTCGTGCTTTTGTATATGTCACCTTAGGAACTGTTGATCTGTATTTTTTCTTCACGGTTCCTTACTTCAAAGGAGGAATTAGCAATGAGAAAGCTACTCAAAAAAATCGTTTGCTGTGCGCTTCTTGCAGGTATCGTCGTTTCGGGCAGTGTTGCCGCTGTAGACAATACCTCTCTCAACGCAGACGCTGCGACCGTGGACTACGAAGAGGCTGCGGCAAGCGGAATAGTTATTCATTACAGAGACAGCAAGGGAAGCGCCCCGAATATATACTATTGGAACTCCCTTCCCGACAACCTCGAGGTCGAATATCCGGGTGAAAAGATGACGTCCGACGGAGGCTGGTATACAAAGACTTTCAGCGGAGTGGAAAAGATCAACTTCCAGTTCGTTATAGACGGAGTGCAGTCCGATGAAATGACCAAGACCGCTATGGGCGAATATTGGTATGACAACGGAAAATGGTTCAACAGAAATCCCGATGAAAAGCGTGATTACGAGAGAACGGACATGCGCGAGGATTCGATCTATTTCGTTATCACAACTCGTTTTTATGACGGTGATACCGGAAACAACGTTCACTGCTGGGAAGATAAAAAAGCTAACAACCCCGACAGCGACCCTGCTTGGAGAGGCGACTTCAAGGGGCTTATAGATAAGCTTGACTACATCAAGGCTCTCGGTTTCAGCGCAATCTGGATCACTCCGATCGTTGAGAACTGTTCGGGTTATGATTATCACGGCTATCATGCATCGGATTTTACTAAGGTTGATCCGCGTTATGAGAGCAGCGGCGCAACGTTCCAGGATCTTATAGACGCCGCTCACGCAAAGGATATAAAGATCATCCAGGACGTTGTTTGGAATCACACTTCGAACTTCGGCGAAGCATTCCTTGCTCCTATGTTCGAGAAGCAGTATTCAACGATACAGGATCTCGGTTCCATTGATTGCCTTAAGATGGTCGAGGGATCGACTCTTCAGAAGGTTTTTCCGAATTATGATAATATGACGGGCGCGGAACAATTTCACGCGAGATTGGACGTCATGAAAGAAGACGAAAACGACACTAATTTCTATTATCATCATGACAAGAGCCTCAGTTACGGTACTTACACCGAACAGACAGGACAGATGGCAGATGACTGTGTTGATATAAATACAGAGAATCCGGTCGTTGCAAAGTATCTTGTTGATACGTTCATGAACTATGTTGATATGGGTGTTGACTGCTTCAGATTCGATACGGAAAAGCACATCAATCGTCTTACATTGAACAACGCTTATTTCCCCGAGTTCGCTAAGGTTGAGAACTTCTATCTCTTCGGCGAGGTTTGTTCGCGCCGCCGTGAAGTTGTCAATGAAGGCGGTCTTTCCGATTCCTGCTGCTTCTACACATGGGCAGAGCCGAGCGGAGAGCCTTCGTGGAGCGACGATTGGAGAACAAACTACGATAACGCGATAACTCACTTCTCGAAATACCAGGTGAATTCTCCCGACAGAACCAGCGATAACGCTTTCCTCGACGGAAACGCTTATCATACTCCGGATTACAGTCAGGCAAACGGCACGGGTGTAATCGACTTCCCGATGCATTGGAACTTTATGAGAGCAAGCGACGCGTTCAATACGGCTGTCGGCGGCGATTCATTTTACAACGACGCAACATGGAATGTTGTTTATGTTGATTCCCACGACTATAGCCCCGATGACTGTCAGAAAGTTCGTTACACCGGCGGTGAAGCTGCGTGGGCGGAGAATATGAGTCTTATGTTCACTTTCCGCGGCATTCCGTGTCTCTATTACGGAAGTGAAGTTCAGTTCATGGAAGGCGCAGAGATCGACGTCGGTCCCGGAAAGCCATTGGCAGAGACCGGACGTGCATATTTTGGTGACTATCTTGAAGGAACTGTTACTGCAACAGACTTCGGTCAGTACACCGCAAGCGGAACGGTTTCGGATACTCTCAGCGCACCTCTTGCGAAACATCTTCAGAAACTCAATCAGATCAGACGTGCTGTTCCTGCTCTTCAGAAGGGTCAGTACTCCACCGAAGGCTGCATCGGCGGTATGGCATTCAAGCGCCGTTACACAGGCGACGGTGTCGACAGCTACTGCTTGGTTACTGTTTCCGGCGGCGCAACATTCAGCGGCGTTGAGAACGGAAGCTATGTTGATGTTGTTACGGGAGATTCTGTTACTGTTGCAAACGGAACTTTGTCTGTCGGCGATATCGGTCAGGGCAATATGAGATGTTATGTTCTTCAGAACGCAGGCGCACCTTCCGGAAAGATCGGCGAGACGGGAACTTACCTCAAGTAATTCAGATTTTATCTAATTCTTACATATATTCCAAAAATCTCTTTGAAAAGGCATGGCGAAGGCTGTGCCTTTTTAATTTCCTTGATCGAACGGCTGAAAGTTTACTGTTAATTGAAACTTTATTAACATTATTTTCAAGATAGTTACTTGCATAGAATTCGTTTTAGTGTTAAACTATAGAGTGGAGTAGTTATAATTGCTTCAAAAATAAAGACTAAGGAAGTAAACAAATATGACAAAAGTAGACATTTTTTCGGGTTTTCTCGGTGCGGGAAAAACCACTTTGATTAAAAAGCTTATCGCGGAAGCTTATACGGGAGAGCAGCTTGTTCTGATCGAAAACGAATTCGGAGAGATCGGAATCGACGGAGGTTTTCTTCAGGACGCAGGAATAAATATTACGGAGATGAATTCCGGCTGCATTTGCTGCAGTCTTGTCGGAGATTTCGGTGAAGCATTGAAAAAGGTTCTCGCGGAATATGCTCCGGACAGAATAATTATCGAACCATCGGGAGTAGGAAAGCTCAGCGATGTTATTGCGGCAGTTGAGAATATCCATTCTGAAGATATTGTTCTTAACAGCTTTACTACTGTTGTCGACGCAAAAAAATGTAAAATGTATATGAAGAATTTCGGAGAGTTCTTTAACAATCAGGTCGAACATGCAAGCGCGATAGTTCTCAGTCATACCGGTGATCTCTCCGACGAAAAACTTGGTGACTGCGTAAAAATGCTGAGAGAACATAATTCCAAGGCGGAGCTTATTACAACCGATTGGGACAGCCTCAGCGGTGAGCAGATTGTTCTTGCAATAGAAAATAAAAATACACTTGAAGAAGCGCTTAAAAAGCTGCAGGAAGAGGAAGAAGTTTGCCCTGTATGCGGTCATCACCACGAGCACGAACATGACCATGACCACGAGCATGAACATCATCACGAACATGACCATGACCACGAGCACGAACATCATCACGATCACGACCATGACCACGAACATCATCACGATCATGAACATGACCACGAGCACGAACATGAACATGAACATGAACATCATCACGATCATGACCACGAGTGCTGCTGTCATGACCATGACCACGACCATGAACACCATCATCACCATCACCATGCCGATGACGTGTTTACAAGTTGGGGCGTTGAAACCACAAAGAAATTTACCGCGGAAGAGATCAGAGATATTCTCGGTCAGCTTTCCGATGAGGAAAAGTACGGTATTATTCTTCGTGCGAAGGGTATCGTTTCAGGCGTCGACGGTCAGTGGATTCATTTTGACTATGTTCCGGGAGAACCTAACGTGAGAACAGGATCGGCAGCGACTATCGGACGTTTGTGCGTTATAGGTTCAAAAATTTCCGAGAAGAATATCTCGGAGCTTTTCCAAGCTTGATTTGAATAAGTCACTGTCAGAAAATAATCTGTGGATTTATACTTGTCTAATTCGTCCTGTGCATTGTTACAATGCCTTGAAATACGTCAGTATTCCTGCGGCATTGTGCCTATCACAGAACAAATTATCCTAAGCATAAATTGAAAATTTATTTCTTCACAGTTCCTAAGGATCATTGAACGGATCGTTTTTTGGGACAGATCAGTTATTTATCAATAAAAATATCCGAAAGCGGGATGTGTTTCGCTTTCGGATAAAATTAACGGAGGAAA
The DNA here is from genome assembly GCA_902773045.1 of uncultured Ruminococcus sp. GTDB lineage: Bacteria > Bacillota > Clostridia > Oscillospirales > Acutalibacteraceae > RUG592. The sequence goes on from CACYDE010000222.1 coordinate 5,262, forward strand.
TTATGGAAATTCCTGTTTATTTATTTGCCGGATTTCTGGAGAGCGGAAAGACAAAGTTCATTCAGGAAACCTTGGAGGAAAAGAAATTTCACAACAAGGAAAGAACACTTGTTGTGGTCTGCGAAGAAGGCGTTGAGGAATATGACTCTTCAAAGATCCCGTGCAAAGACGTTTTCTTTGAAGTGATCGAAGAGAAAGAGGAGCTCACCGAGGAAAGGCTTGCCGCGGCGGCTAAAAAGGCAAGAGCGACAAGAGTTCTCGTTGAATATAACGGAATGTGGCAGCTTCAGGAGCTTTATGACGCAATGCCCGAGGAGTGGCTGATATATCAGCAGATGTCTTTTTTCGACGCGGCAACATTTGAAAATTATAACGCTAATATAAGAAGCCTTGTTGTGGATAAAATCACCGACGCGGATATGGTTGTTTTCAACAGACTTCCTCTCGGTGCGGATCAAATGCCATATCACACTGCCGTGCGCGCATTGAACCGAAGAGTTGAGATCGCATACGAATACTCTAACGGAAAAGTGGTTTATGATGATATTGTCGATCCGCTTCCGTTTGACGTTGACGCCGATGTCATTGAAATTGCCGATAATGATTATGCGCTTTGGTACAGAGACTGTACGGAAGAAATGGGAAAATACGACGGGAAGACGATAAAATTCAAAGGTCTTGTCGCTAAGAATAAGGATTTTGACAAAAAGACCTTTGCTGTGGGACGTCACATTATGACCTGCTGTGTTGAGGATATTACCTACGGCGGCGTTATCTGTCAGTCACAAAAGGATCTTGGGCTTCTTCAGGGAACATGGATCAACATAACCGCAAAAATCTCGATAGAATACAACAAGATCTATAAGAGCAAGGGACCTGTTCTGAAAGTTATCTCGGTTTCTCCTGCCACACAGCCCGAACAGCCTGTTGTTACTTTTTAAGGCAATATAAGTCACTGTCAGAAAATAATCTATGCATTTATACTTGTCTAATTCATCCTGTGCGTTGTTACAATGCCTTGAAATACATCGGTATTCCTGCGGCATTGTGCCTATCACAGAACAAATTATTCTGCGTCTAAATTGCACAGCTTATTTTCTAACAGTTCCTAATACAAAAAAAGAAGAGCGGTTTGGAAAACTGAATTCCAAACCGTTCTTTATTATTATGTAAATAATGCAAGAATATAATGCTGATTTAAATCAAACTTACTCTGTCGGTCATGATCCGTTTGTCGGGAGTTCCGACAATAAATCTTGCGGTCAGACCTTCGTCAATGAACACCCCGATCCTTGCGTGATCCTTGAAAGTGGATGTATCGACTTCCATATTATAAGTTCTCACGTTGAACGCACCTTTTTTTACAAACACGCATACATTCACCACTCCGTCCGGAAGGTTTTTGTAATCCTTGTCACACCAAACGATGCGGTTGTACTCAAGATCGTTTCCGTTGGCAATGACAGTCTGTTTCTCGGATTCGAGGCGAACCTCTTCATTCTCTATGATATAATCGTAGGTGATGACTCCTATCGAAACATTAGCGAGCTTTTGATGACGATAGACAATTGCTGCTTTTTCCGATTCCGAGGAGCTTCTGATATTTTCTTTGTAAGGGAATCCGCAAATCGAACACTCCGATTTGCTGTTAGAGATCATGGTGTGACAAACCTTACACTTCATCGAGAAACCTCCACGGATCAATTTTTCTTCAGACTTTTCATGCCCAGATGCTTTTTAAAAAATGTAATTTTTTTCTGATTGTCCGAAATCGGAACGTAGTCCTCGGAAACATATTGCGGTGCGGCGGAAAGTTTGTTGCGTTCTTTGTAGTGTTCTCCAAGTATCATATATTTATCTCTTTCCGAAAGAGGATAGAGAGTTGAGAATCTCGATTTTTTTTGTCCCATACTTACCACCTTGCTCTATGACAGACAACCTGTAAAATCCCTTTGTATTAATTATACCACAAAATTCGATTATTTCAATGTTATTTTCACAATTTTCACATGAACCCCACATTTGATCCCTTTTTCATCTGAGGCAGAAAACAGAGTAGAAGGGGGCGGCGAGAAATCTCTGCGGAGAAGAAAAATATTTATTTGGAAGAAAATAGCCGGCGGTTTAAAATGTGATAATGCTATAAAAAATATTGACATTATTACTTGAAAGATGTATAATTACTACGATTAATGTTTTGTTTATTCTTTGAAAATCTGTAAAAAGGGGTTTGAAAATGAAAAAAAATCTAAAAAAGTTTTTGTCCGTTTTTCTTGCTTTGGCGTGTCTTTCAATAGGAACAGTCACAGCTAAGGCGAACGGTCAGAAGGGCGATGTTGACGGAGACGGAGAAATTACAAGCAATGACGCGATCCTTGTTCTTCGATATTCAATCGACTTAAACGAGATCGCCGGCGATAAAATTGCTTATGCGGATTATGATGAAGACGGTGAAATAACCGGTTCCGATGCATTTGAAATTTTGAAATATTCTGTGATTAACGGACAGCCAAGGATAGTTTTTCCGGAGGCTTTAACATACTGCTGCGGCGATAGATTCCAATTTAACGCTTCTATCGAGCCTGCGGGTTACGCAAACGGCGTCACGTTTGATTATACTTTCCCGAAGGTGATCTCTTCGGACGGAACGGGTGAGCCGGTTCTTGCGAAAACAAACACAGGCAGGATCAAAGCATATCACCCGGGACAGGTGACCGTGACTGCGACAGCTTCAAACGGACTGACTGCGCAGTGTGTTGTGACGGTGGAAGATGCAATCACTCAAACAAATATTAAGGTCGGAGACAAGAGCCTTACCGTAACAAAGCACATGATGCTGAAAAATGACTGCTATAACGAAGAAGACGATTTTACACGTCTTGACGGAGTAGTCGTTCATTCGACGGCAGTTCCCGGCGTTAAGGCTGACGCATGGTATAATGCGTGGAATCGTTCCAACACTAACGCCGCCGTTCATTCGTTCCTTGACGATGACGGAGTTTATCAGTATCTTCCTTACGATCAGATAGGTTGGCACGCAGGACAGCCGTGCAATCAGACGTATCTTGATTTTGAGATCTGTGAACCCGACGGATTTTATTATGTGAACAACGTAATTACAGGCTACGATGTTGCAGTTCAGCAGGCTTATTTTGACAAGATATGGCAGAACGCAACGGTGTATACGGCTTATCTCTGCAAGTGCTTCAGTCTTTCGCCCGATTCGGTCATCAGTCATGCCGAAGCAGGCAGAATGGGAATAGGAACGAATCACGGAGACCCCGATCATTGGTTTAAGCTTCACGGAAAAAATATGAACGATTTCAGAAATGACGTCAAAAAACTTGTGAATCAGGATTTCATCGTCAGCGTTGAACGCATCGGTTCGGCTAACGAACTGCCGCAGGATTCGGGCACAGATCCTTTTGCCGAGAAAAATGTGACTCCTTTTGATATGTTTAAAGTCTGGGGAGATGACAGCCTGAGATATTGATCGGCAATTCACTATGGTATCGTAAATTATAATATTCAAACACCTTATGGACATTATAAATATGTCTATGGGGTGTTTTTTTTATGTTAACTTGTTGTGCGGTATTGTCTTAATTTTTGTTTCCGAAGGGGTTCGGGGGTCGGCACGCGCCGACAGGCGAATACGCGCACCAACTTTGATTTTAACGTAGCATTTTGCCCGCGCCCAAAGTTGTCCCTATAACTCGGAAGATCCCTTTTCCTTGAGGGGGGTGGAACTGATCCACAGTATCTCTAAACAGTATAGCATAAAAGTCCTTGGTGAGGAACATTAAACACTACTGCTATATAATACAAGGGGGCCGGGGGTATGGGTGACGAGAATAGCTTTGATCGAAGAACAAGCTCGGATTCGACAGCGAAAACTATTCTTTACATCGACAACTCACGATAGACTCTACATTCATTGTACTTTTGAGTATGGGAAGTCTGAGTCCTTTAATAAGAAATATTTGTCGGTTGATATTGCCTTTTCTTTTCCAAAGTAATATAATTATTACTTAGATAGAACTTTAACTTCTGAGGAAAAGGAATGAACCGAATATATGGAAAGTTATTTCAAAAGGACATGGGCTGAAGTGAGCCTTGATAGGATAGAGCATAATTTTAAAGTGATAAAAAACAGTATCGCCGCAGAAACTAAACTGTGCTGCGTGATAAAAGCCGACGCTTACGGTCACGGAGCGAAGGAATTGGGGCAGCTTTACGAAAGGTTGGGCGCAGACTTTTTCGCCGTTTCAAACCTCGAAGAAGCGATCGAACTTCGTTTGGGCGGAGTGACTCTGCCCATATTGATCCTTGGTTATACTCCGGCGAGTTATGCCAAGGAGCTTTCGGAGAATAATATCTCTCAGGCGGTTTTTTCAGTGGATTACGCAAGAGAGCTTTCGGAAAGCGCCGTAAATCTTGGCGTTGACGTCAGAGTACATCTTAAAATAGACACGGGCATGAGCCGTATCGGAATTATGTGTCAGAATACGGAAAGAGATGACGCTGTTTCTCAGGCTTTGGAAATATTTCAGCTTCCAGGGCTTTTCCCCGAGGGGATCTTCACTCACTTTGCTGTTTCCGATGAAAAGGAAGAGGGAAGAGAATACACGGAACATCAGCTGTCCTGCTTTAAGTTCCTTATAAGCGAGCTTAGGAAAAACGGTGTTGATACAGATAAGATCATCTGTCATTGTTCAAACAGTGCGGCAATCATGGATTATCCCGAAGCTCATATAGATATGGTCAGAGCAGGGATAATTCTCTACGGACTTTCTCCGTCCGGAAAGCTTAAAGATCAGCTTGATCTTCGTCCCGCGATGGAAATAAAATCCGTTGTTGCTCATATAAAGGAGATCGAACCGGGGACGACTGTGAGCTATGGAAGAACTTTTACCGCCGAAAGAAAGCTCAGGATTGCTACTGTTCCGATCGGCTACGCAGACGGATATATCCGCAATTTTGCTTCAAATGCTTATATGATCGTGGGCGGAAAGAAAGCTAAAGTCGTGGGCAGAATATGTATGGATCAGTGTATGATAGATATTACCGAGATAGATAATGTCAAGGTCGGCGACGTTGTAACCGTTGTCGGAAAGGTTGGCAATGTTGAGATCTCAACGGACGAAGTGGCTTCGTGGACGGGAACAATAAATTATGAGGTAGTGTGCCTTGTGGGAAAACGCGTTCCGAGAGTTTATCTGAAAGCCAAAGAGGTCACAGCGGTCAAGAGTTTGATAGACACAAACGCTTGATTATCATGAAAAGGGGTGTTTTTTAATGACACTTTTGGTTGTTGACGGGAACAGTATAGTAAACCGTGCTTTTTACGGAATAAAAATTTTAACCACAAAGGACGGTCGTTTTACGAATGCGATCTATGGATTTCTGACGATGCTCGACAAAATCAAAGATGTCGCTAAACCTGATGGTGTGGCGATCGCTTTTGATCTCAAAGCGCCGACATTCAGACATAAAGCCTATGACGGATACAAAGCAAACCGTAAGGGAATGCCCGAGGAACTGGCTCAGCAGATGCCCGTTCTTAAAGATATACTCAGAACGCTTGGCTACACACTCGTTGAATGTGAGGGCTACGAAGCGGATGATATCCTCGGAACACTTGCTTTCCAATGTGATAAAACAGGAAATAAATGCGTCATCGCAACAGGTGACCGTGATTCTCTTCAGCTTGTTTCCGAAAACGTTACCGTAAGGCTTGCCGCAACAAAGATGGGAAAGGCGGAATCGGAGCTTTATGATGTCGCGAGAATAAAAGAGGAGTACGGAGTAGCTCCCCTTCAGATGATAGAGATCAAAGCTCTTCAGGGAGATACTTCCGATAATATCCCCGGCGTCGCAGGGATCGGAAAAAAAGGTGCGGGCGATCTGATCCAAAAATACGGTTCCATAGATAATATCTATGAAAATATTGAATCGCTTGACATCAAGCCCGGAATGAAAGCAAAACTGATCGCAGGAAAAGAAAGCGCATTTATGAGTAAAATGCTCGGAACTATAAGCCGTGAAGCTCCGATCGATGTTGATCTGTCTCATTATGAAATAGGGGAGAGCGATCCCGATGAGATCGTGAGGAAGCTTGCAGATCTTGAATTGTTTTCATTGATAAAAAAATGGGATCTTCGTTCCGATTTAAAATTTGACCCCAAAGAAGAAAAAACTTTGAAACTGCCCGAGCTTAATACAGAACCCGAAGTGAAAAAAATTACGGACAGAATAAGCGTCGACGGAAAGGTATATTTTATAGCCGATATTTATAACGGCAAGGTGAATCTATTGTATATCAATCTCGGTGAGACGGTTGAAGCTGTAAGCGATGGCTCAGACGATTTGCTGAAAAATATCCTCACCGATGAAAGAATAGAAAAGTTTACGGTGAACTCAAAATCAATTTTTGAGTTTGCATTGAATAATAATATAGAACCGAAAAATATCGTTATGGATACAGAACTGGCGGCATATATTTTGAATCCTTCCGCAAGCTCCTATGACTCAAGCCGACTTCTGGAAGAATATAAAATACCCGTGAAATATTATGAGGATTCTCTTCTTTACAGCAGCGAGCTTGCAAGCAATACGGCGTTTCTTCCTCAGCTTTGCGAAAAACTTAATGGTAAGCTTGAAGAGTTCGGTCAGCTTGATCTTCTGAAAAATATAGAAATACCTCTTGCGAAGGTTCTTGCGGAAATGGAAAATTACGGCTTTAAGGTGGATAAAACCGAGATCGAGAGTTACGGTGAAATGCTTTGGGAAAAGGTCAGCCGACTTCAATCCGAAATATGGGATCTGGTCGGAAAGGAATTTAATATTAATTCTCCGAAGCAGCTCGGCGCGGCGCTTTTCGATGAACTCGGGCTTCCGGGGGCGAAGAAAACAAAGAGCGGTTATTCCACGAGCGCGGATGTTCTTGAAGCAATAAGATACGCTCACCCTGCCATAGAGAAGATCCTTGAATACAGAACGTTATCGAAACTTAAATCGACGTATTGTGACGGACTGACAAAGGTCATCGACGAGAGCGGACGAATTCATTCGATCTTCAATCAGACTGAAACACGAACCGGAAGAATTTCGTCTCTTGAACCGAATCTTCAGAATATCCCCGTAAGGACGGAAGTCGGAAGAGAGCTTCGAAAATTTTTTATAGCCGAGGAAGGGTATACTCTTGTTGACGCAGACTATTCGCAGATCGAACTCAGAGTTCTCGCTCACATTGCGGACGATAAAGAAATGATAAAGGCTTTCAATGAGGGAGTAGACGTTCATACCGTCACCGCTTCTCAGGTGTTTGATCTTCCTGCGGATATGGTGAATTCTGCGATGAGAAGCAGGGCTAAGGCTGTAAATTTCGGTATCGTTTATGGAATAGGCGCTTTCTCGCTTGCCAAGGATATCGGCGTCACGAGGAAAGAAGCAGACAGCTATATCAAAGCCTATCTTGCCCATTACAGCGGCGTGGACAGGTATATGAACTCGGTCGTTGAAAAGGCGAAGCGGCAGGGGTTTGTCGATACAATGTTCGGAAGAAGAAGATATCTTCCCGAGCTTACATCAAGCAACAGAAATCTTCGGGCATTCGGAGAAAGAGTTGCGAGAAATATGCCTATTCAGGGAACGGCGGCTGATATTATTAAAATTGCAATGATAAGAGTCTGCGATCGGCTCAAAGCAGAGAATATGAGATCGAGACTTATTCTTCAGGTACATGATGAACTTATCGTTGAAGCGCCGAAAGAAGAAGCCGAAAAAGCAGCGGCAATTCTAAAGGAAGAGATGGAAAATGCGGTGAAGCTCAATGTTCCGCTGACCGCTGACGCCAATATCGGAGAAACATGGTACGACGCTAAGGGGTAATGTTTTGTCGTAACGTTATTTTTACAAGGAGGGAATTTTGTTATGTATAAAAGGCTTTGCGATTATATCGAATATATTGAAAATGCAACATCACCTGAGAATTTTTCAAAGCTTTCGGAAAAGGAGCGCGAGAAGCTGAAAGAACAGCTGCTCATTCAGATAGGCTTTTTTCAGCATGAACGGCTGATCCATCTGATCGTCACACATCTTTTTGCTTTGGCAGCAATGATAATTCTTGTTGCTATGGTTTATTTTAAAACGATCTCAATGCTGATCCTGTTTGTTCTTCTTCTTGTTCTTTTGTTTCCGTATATTATTCATTATTATCATCTTGAAAACGGGACTCAGAAGCTTTATACATTTTACGATAGGTTCATAGGAGAGACTTTCGGGGATAAAACTAATACTATAGCAATCCAAACAAATAGACGAACAAAAGGAGGCGATGTAGGGGTGCGCATGGCAAGGAAGAGGACGCAGGAATACTGACGTACCCCAAGGGCACTTCCTTCGGGCGTATTTCAAGGACGATGACGCAGCCATGCGTGCGCCTGCGCGCCGAACTTGTCTGGATATTTGTTTGGTTTGCTATAAA
>CACYDE010000223.1 GCA_902773045.1 uncultured Ruminococcus sp.
CATACTTCTTCAAAAAATGTCACTTTATTTCCTTTAGCCTCGTTGATGCGTACTTCTGCTGTTCATTGAACTTGGAAACTGGTGATTATTGAAAGTGACGGCTAAATAGTTCTCCTCACCTCCACCACAATAATATTTCACAAAACCCTGTTTCTATTTCGGCGGCCTTGCCCGTTACGATTCGTTTTGTGTGATGAACAGAGAAATCAGAGAGTTCTTCGGAACCCTCTGATTTCTTTGATTAGCCCGATATGGGCATGAACTTCAATGTCTTCATCCGACAGACACTCGAAGCTGTAGTCATGACTTCTTACTCAGTATTCCTTGGAATACTTTCTTACTCTAAGCGGAACTCCCAGACTTTCAGCGATCCTGATGCATTCTGAGATCTCTTTCTCTTCAATGACATCAACGACGGTAAAAGCGACATTTTCGGTATATTTTCTGCATGACCTCCCAAAGTCCAGCATAGCGTCAAACGACTTTATCCCGAAAACCGGGTGAACGATCGCGTCATATTTTTCCGCGTCAGACGCATTCATACTGATCGAGACAAAGTCGATATTATCGCATATTTCCTTTGAGATATCACGCTTATGAATGAGATTTCCGAGACCGTTTGTGTTGAGCCTTGTTTTTATACCCATTTGGCGAAGATATTTCGCTGTTTTTATAAGCACTTCAAACGACGCAGTCGGTTCGCCATAACCGCAAAATACAGCTTCGGTGTATTTTGTAAAATCAAATCGGTCGATCGCTGCCTTCACATCTTCAAACGAAGGATTGTGCGACAGCCACAGGCTGCTCGATTCGCCGACCTTATCGGTCGTTCTGCGAATACAGAATTCACAGTTGCACGGACAGGCGTTAGTGATGTTCAGATACACATTCGTTTTGTACGTATACAATATTTCGTCCTTTTTCTCACTCATAACATTTTCTCCTTTGCCTTTCTTCTTTCAAACATAACTGCAGGGTATATTTTTGATTTAAAACCGATACCGTCCAAAGCTCCGCCGACAAGGATGAACACCGCCGCTCCTGCTGTCGGCTGGAGCCAGCCTGTCAGAAGCGTTGTGATGAGCGACGCCTCAAAGCCGAACATCAAGCCTTCGGCGATGTAGTAGCCGACTATTGTCACAAGGCTCGTCGGCAGAAGCATTGCGATCGCATAAGGCGAGATTATCCGGTTGTCTCTATCGAGCTTTTTGAGGTAATGACGCGCCGCGATAAAAGGCAATGTATTTATCGCCTTGATGATCGCCGTAGCAAATGCCCACTCGGGTGCGCCCGCAAGAATATCAGCCATAAAACCTCCCACCGCCGACGCTGCAGCTGCGAAAGGTGCGGGCAGCACCATCGCCGCAAGGTATATCATCGAGTCGCCTGCGTGGGTGTACCCATTGTGGGATGCAGGTATTCTGATGAATGTCGTCATTACCGTTATCATAGCCGCAAACATTCCCGATAGTGCAATTAGTCTGATTCGTTCGCTGTTCTTTTCATTCATTTTGGATTTCCCCTTTAACAAGATAGATAAGATTTTTCTCAAATTCAACGCCGTCATTGGGGTCGAAGCTTTGACAAGTTATTGTATCGGCAGCCGAGCGCTCTATAAATTCGGAAGCTGTTTTCAGCGCCGATTCATGGCCATCGCCGCACAGCAGCTTTGCAAAAAGCGTAGACGCGAAAAGATCGCCGGTTCCCGAGAAGCTTGCTTTATAATATCGTGAACGACTGACAAGCTCCTCGTTTTCCGAAAATAAATAATTGTACACATACAAACCATCAACTATCCCTGTAACAGCAACGGAACGGCAGCTATCTTCGATCAGGCTGTAAGCCATTTCTCCGATACTTTTTATTCTCTCATTGATCGGAAGCCGGGAAACCGTTTCGTAATCCTTTTTTGACAGAATACACAGCTCGGTCAGATTCGGCGTGATAATATCCGCTTTTTTCACAAGTGCGGACATTTTCCCACACATTTCGGAGTTATAGCTTTTGTATATATTTCCGTTGTCGCCCATCACAGGATCAACGAGAACAAGAGTATTCTCGGTTTTGAACATGTCAATGAAATCAATTATAAAATCTATCTGCGCTTCATTTGCGATATATCCGCTGTAAATTCCGTCGAACGATACATGGTTGTTTTTCCATATCTTCGTATAAGCGCCGAGATGCTCGGTAAAGTCTACGCACCGATACTCCGGATACCCCGTTTGATTTGTCAGAATTGCAGTAGGAACGGCGCACGGCTGTATTCCGCACACCGATAACACTGCTGCTGCAGCACTCAGTGAACATTTTCCAAATCCGGACAGATCGTTGATGACCGCCGCTTTTTTCGCCATATTTGCAGCCCCTTTTGTATGAGATAATATTATAATACAAGAAATCTGTCACTTTTAAAATGGCCAGTTTATTATTTTTTTAGGTGTACAGATCGAAGAGGTCTGATTCTTAGCGCAATATTTCAGATATTTTGAAGGCGCTGTGAAAAATTGAAGTGTTTATGCTTCAGTTTTCGCAGCGCCATTGGTTTTATGTGGAAAACTATTCGTAATGTTGAAAA
>CACYDE010000224.1 GCA_902773045.1 uncultured Ruminococcus sp.
CAGGATCTGTTCGTACATTCTCGCCGCCTTGTCGAATTCATTGGCGCGGCGCAGATGGTTCGCGCGGTCATACATATTCGCGCGTCTGTCGTCGTCAAGCCTCGGCAGAGTCTGTTTCGAGCCACAGAACTTACATGTCCCGACGGAAGCTCCCTGCTCCACCTCAAGCTCGCCGCCGCACATTTTACATTTAAAGAGTGCCATATCAAAAACCCCTTATTTATTTCAACATATTCTTCAGTATCAGTAGTCTTTAGGCTTTCCGCAAACAGAACATTTTTTTGTTAGTATGCCTTTGAAATTACCACCGCAATATTGGCATACACCACGTTCTTTAAATTTCTTTTTTTTAGCAATTGCTTCCTCAATTCTGGCCTTGTTTTGGACTTCTATTTCTCTTGCTTTTAATGTTCTTTGTGATTCTATTTCTTTTGCTTTTTTTGCTATTTCGATGTTTTCTTTCTCGGCTTCGCGGAGTTTTTCTATTTCTAACTGACACTGTTCCGCTAATTTATCTGAATCTTTCCATCCTCGGATCGATGCAAGGTCATTCAGAGCGTTTTCATATTGCCTCAGCGTTCCAGCAAACATGCACCTTTTGGCTCTTAGATATTTTTTACATCTTTCAAGTTCTCTTGATTTCTCAGAACACTCTATCGCCAGTCCAGCCGAATCTTTATATTCGTTTATGCTCTTGAACAATGCCGACGCTTTAATATATGTATCCTCATATCTTGAGATTCTCAGCGCTTTGTCATCAAATTTTTCCTCGATGTTGCCACTAATTTCGCCGTTTATATAATTATTGATAAAGGTGACCGTTTCCAACAACGCAAATTTTAACGATGCATTATTCATATATTTCGACGCCTCATCATATATTGCGGATAATCGACTGTCTATGGTTCGTTGTTTGATTGCCTCAATATATCCCATGAGAGCGGAAACAGTCTTTTTATCACCAAATCTTAAGACTTTTTTAAAATTTAAATCGTCATCAAACGGTTCTTCGCAGTTTGCCAAATCAGATTGCTTGTGAACGTGAAGATCCGCCATCAGTTTACCTACATATGCCGTGGCGTTTTCCGGATCTATATCCAGTGCTTTTTCACAGTATTCGTCTGCGTTTTTCCAGTTACCGTCTTCAAGAAATATAAATGCCCTTTTCAGAATGGGCTCAACAGCAGAAGCAGTCGATGATACCAGTGTTATCGGTTCTGCGTGTTTCGGAAGAATCTTCTCTATTCCCCTCAACAAGTCCTGGATCGCTCCGATTCTTCCCATATCCAGAGCCTGAAGTTTTGCAAATTCTTTGGGAATATCGTATGCGTCAATACCTTTATAACAAGGAATTAGCGTCTTTTTATTACCTTTTTCAATTAGTTGCAGGAACCTCGACCATTCGTTTTTTGTCCACACCGCGTTGAAATACTCATAATTTGTACCGAACACAAGCATAATCTTCGAAGAATTCAGTGCCGAAAAAATATATGGCTCATATTCTATACCAAGTTTATCCTCAAGCGATATGCGTGAGAAAAACACACGATACCCTTTTTCAGTCAGTGCCGTGTATACATCTTGAGCGATAACGCTGTCAACTGTCCTGTTTCCATTCTCATCCGTCTCTTTGTAGCAGATGAATATATCATACGGATCCTCTTTGCTTGATACTTCCACGATACGTTGACGTAATTTCTCAATCTTTTTGGCTTCTTCTCTGTATTGAGTACGGCACGTTGCCTCCGAATTCTCAATAGCGAGTTCAAGATTAGGATCATCAAGCACTGAATCGAATGAAGATCTGTGACATGTAGGTATCTTTTTTTCAGTATTCGGATCGTCAACATATTCTATACCGTATTTACAGAGTACGAGACCCCAGTACGCCTCGGCTTCTTCCGGATAATCAGCTATGATGCTTTCATAAACGCCAGAGGCTTTGTCAAACTCACATAAGCGTAGAAGCTTTATAGCCCTATTGAATAGGTTTATCTTTTTTTCGCTGTCAGCAGATGGAATGGTTTGCTTCGTTCCGCAAAACGAACACTCAACCAAAAGAGTATCTTTGTCAAAACTACTTATATTCAAATCGCCACCACACATTTTGCACCTGAGAATCGGCATATTATTCACTCCTTCTGGATTTTTCAGCTGAATGACACATCAAACACTGATCAGCGCCTTTCTTATCTATTTTACAGCAAGTTTCAATTGGTGTCAATATGAAATGGAAAATTTGATATGGCTAAGCTGAAATTATTTCACAAACAGCAAAAAAAACGCCGCGGGCAGCATGCCCGCGGCTGTTTCGTGCGCGTTCATTGCCGCGCGAGCTTATATATCAGATCATACGCGAAAGCAAGATCTCCGATTGTGCAGTGATCCTGAACGAAGTGAGTCGTACAGCAGATCCAGCGCTTTCCGCGAAGAAGTCCGAACACACGGCGGATCTCGCTTTCAAGCTTCTCTCTGCCTACGAGACCGAGCACCGTCTGTACGCAGACGCCGCCGAGTATCGCGAACTTATCGCTGTACCTGTCAAGATAAAGATCGTAAGACATCTTCGCGCTCTCCTGCCACGGATGCACGCAGTCGATGCCGAGCTCGGCTATACCGTCCGTTACCTTTGCGATACAGCCGTCGGAATGAAGCGAGCAGAGGCAGCCGCGTGAATGGACGTAATCGACGACGCGCTTCATATGCGGATATATTATCTCCCGCCACAGCCGGGGATTGAACATCAGATCGTTCTGCGAGCCCCAGTCGTCGGAAATATGTATCATGTCTATACCGAGGTCGATGCAATGCCCCGCGAATTTCACGGTCCATTCCGCCTGCCTGCGGTAAAGCTCGTCAAGCTCGTCAGGGTACATCGCAAGATACAAAAGCTGATTTTCAATGCCGAAAACGCCGTTGAACTGTTCAAAGAAGCCCGGCGTCTGAACGTAGCAAAAACGTCCGCGCTGTTTATGGAACGCCATTGCGTCCTTTATGTTGTTGTACTGATCGATCACGTCGGGATCGGTGAATATATCCTCGTCGAGCAGAAGATCCGGCGTCATCTCGTCCTCTTCGGCGCGAAGACGCTTGAATATCTCGTCGTGAAAAGACGGCGGTCCGCCGAAAATGTGGCTCATGTCAAATTCGTATTTGTCTTCAAAAGCCGCAACGGAACCGTAGGCTTCCGTGATCTGAGGAGTAAGGTTCGCGGCGACCCAGCCGTAAATCGGCTGCCTGTCAACGGGTTTTCCGAGGATCGTATTTCTTACTCTTTCGGTACTGTTCATAATATCTCCGTTCAGTTTCTTCGTCCCGTGGTATTACTTTGCACGGCGACGTCATTCAGCCGTTTCGGCGTGTCCCGCTTCGTTTCCGAAAACGCTCAGATAGTAGTCTTCAAGCGACGGGGCGACACTGTACGCCGCCTCATCCGGCTTTGTATC
>CACYDE010000225.1 GCA_902773045.1 uncultured Ruminococcus sp.
GTCAACTCGCGGTCGGGTACGTGAATTATTGTAACTCTATAATTTTCTGCACGTGTTTAAAAAAGTCGGTCAGAAACTAACCGTAAACAATCAACTCGCGGTCGGGTGCGTAAATTCATGTAGCCCTATAACTTTCTGCACGTATTTAAAAAAGTCGGTCAGAAACTAACCGTAAAAAGTCAACTCGCGGTCGGGCACGGAGAGATATGTAACAAACGAACTATCTTCACGTGTTTAAAAGATAGAGGTCGACGGAGTGGGCGGCTGCTCTGCCTTCGGCGATAGCCCAGACAACAAGAGACTGACCGCGGTGCATATCTCCGGCAGTGAAAACCTTTTCAACGTTTGTTGAGTATTTACCCTCTTCCGTCGCAACATTTGTCCTTGCGTCGGTTTCAACGCCGAATGCGTTTGTGACGTAGGGCGACGAGCCGAGGAAGCCTGCCGCGATCAGAAGGAGGTCGGCTTCGATCAGCCTTTCGCTGCCCTCAACGGGTTTCATGATCGTTCTTCCGCTGTTCTCGTCTTTTTCGGCTTTGAGAGTTACTGTTTCAACAGCTGAAAGATTATTGTTTTCATCGCTTATCAACTTTGTGACCGTGGTTTGATAGAGCCTCGGGTCGCTTCCGAAAAGCGCGATGGCCTCCTCCTGACCGTAATCGGTCTTGCAGACTCTCGGCCACTGCGGCCACTGATTGTTTTTTGTTCTTTCATCGGGAAGCTTTGGCATCATCTCCAGCTGGATCACGGATTCACAGCCGTGACGGATACACGTTCCCACACAGTCGTTGCCGGTGTCTCCTCCGCCGACAACAACAACTTTCTTTCCCTTTGCGCTGATGAAGTTTCCCTGTTCGTACTCTTCGTTCAGAAGCGCCTTCGTCGTGGATTTCAGAAAGTCCACGGCAAAGTAAACGCCGTTTACGTTTCTGTTTTCGACTTTAAGATCGCGCGGATTCGACGCGCCGCAGCAGAGGACAACTGCGTCATATTCATTGAGCAGGTCTTCAGCTTTGACTCCGGTTCCGACGTCTGCGTTTGTGACAAATTTGACTCCCTCTTCCTCCATGAGCTTCACCCGGCGGTTCACAACGCCTTTGTCAAGCTTCATGTTCGGGATTCCATACATCAAAAGTCCGCCGATCCTGTCCTCTCGTTCGAGGACCGTGACTTCATGGCCTCTCTGATTGAGCTGATCCGCGCAGGCAAGCCCCGAGGGACCCGACCCCACAACGGCAACCCTTTTTCCCGATCTGATCTCGGGAATATGCGGCGTTATATATCCCTCGGTATATCCGCTTTCGGCGAGGAAAAGCTCGTTGTCGCGGACAGTCACCGCAAGTCCGTTCATTCCGCAGGTGCATGCAGCTTCGCAAAGCGCAGGACATACTCTTCCCGTGAATTCCGGGAAATTGTTCGTCTTTCTAAGACGTATCAGCGCATGCTCGATGTTTCCGTTATATATTTCATCGTTCCATTCGGGTATCAGATTGTGAAGAGGACAGCCTGACACCATGCCGTTTAATTTCATCGCAGACTGACAGAACGGAACTCCGCAGTTCATGCACCTCGCTGCCTGCTCTCGTCTTTCCTCCGTATTGAGCGGAGGGTGAAACTCGCAGAAATCCTTAACTCTCATTTTAGGATCCACTGACGGGTTGTTAACTCTTTCGTAATCAAGAAATCCTGTTGGCTTTCCCATTTTTTTAATCCTCCCTTACTTCTGAACCGAATAGAATGCTTCAAGAACCGCTTCGTCATGATCCAGTCCCTTTTCTTCGAATTTTCCGATGGCGGACAGCATTTTGTTGTAGTCGTTCGGAAGTATTTTCTTAAAGCTCGGAAGATAAACATTGAAGTTGTCAAGTATCCTCTTCGCAAGCGGCGAACCTGTTTCATCGAAATGCTTTTCGATCATTGATCTCAATTCCTCGATATCATGCTTTTCGGAAACCTCGCTCATCGTCACAAGCTCTTTGTTGAGCTTCAGATAGAGGTCGTGCTTTTCGTCAAGAACATAGGCTATTCCGCCGCTCATTCCTGCCGCAAAGTTCTTTCCCGTTTCACCGAGGATAACGACTCTTCCGCCTGTCATATATTCACAGCCGTGATCGCCAACGCCCTCAACAACGGCGTAAGCTCCCGAGTTTCTCACGCAGAAACGCTCGCCTGCGATACCGTTGATATATGCTTCACCGCCAGTCGCTCCGTAAAGAGCAACGTTGCCTATGATAATATTTTCCTCCGCCTTGAAGGTGCTGTTCTTTTCGGGGTATACGACCAGCTTTCCTCCGGAAAGTCCCTTTCCGAAATAGTCGTTGCTGTCGCCTTCAAGCTCGATCGTCAGACCTTTGGGGATGAACGCGCCGAAAGACTGACCGCCTCCTCCGATACATTTCACGGTGTATGTATCTTCTTCAAGCGTATTTCCGAATTTCTCCGTAATAACCGAACCGAGGATAGTTCCGACCGTCCGGTTGGTGCTGGAAACGTTCAATGTCGCTTTTTTCTTTGTTCCGTTCTTCATCGCTTTCATGAACTCGGGGAGAAGAACGCTTTCATCAACTGTTTTTTCAAGCTCGAAGTCGTAAATATCTTCGGGATCGAAATTAGTCTTTTCAAGACCAGCGTAGGCTCTGCTGATGATCTTCGAGAGATCGACCTTCTCCGCGCGGTGGGTCACCTGATGGTCGCGCACTCTGATGAGATCGGTTCTTCCGACAAGCTCTTCGACCGTTCTCACTCCGAGCTTTGCCATGATCTCGCGAAGCTCTCTCGCGATAAATTCCATGAAATTGATGACATATTCCGGCTTTCCGCAGAATCTCTTCCTAAGCTCCGGATTCTGAGTGGCTATTCCGACAGGGCATGTGTCAAGATTACATACTCTCATCATTACGCAGCCCATCGTCACAAGCGGAGCCGTCGCAAATCCGAATTCCTCCGCTCCGAGGATCGCGGCGATCGCAACGTCTCGTCCGCTCATGAGCTTTCCGTCCGTCTCGATCACAACTCTCGAACGAAGCCCGTTTTGAATGAGCGTCTGATGAGTTTCCGCAAGACCAAGCTCCCACGGAAGACCTGCGTTATGGATCGAGCTTTGGGGAGCCGCGCCCGTTCCGCCGTCATAGCCCGAGATCAGAACGACCTGTGCGCCTGCTTTCGCAACGCCTGCCGCGATAGTTCCGACGCCCGCTTCCGAAACGAGCTTCACGGAGATCCTTGCTTTTCTGTTTGCGTTTTTGAGATCGTAGATCAGCTGAGCAAGATCTTCGATAGAGTAGATATCGTGATGAGGCGGCGGAGATATCAATGAAACTCCGGGAGTCGAGTATCTGTTTTTCGCGATCCACGGATAGACCTTCTTTCCGGGAAGATGACCGCCTTCGCCCGGTTTTGCGCCCTGGGCAAGCTTGATCTGGATCTCCTTTGCGCTCATGAGGTATTCGCTCGTTACTCCGAAACGACCGGAAGCTACCTGCTTGATCGCACTGTTTCTCTCCGTTCCCAGACGCTCCGGCATTTCACCGCCCTCGCCCGAGTTTGATTTTCCTCCGAGTCGGTTCATTGCGACCGCCATACACTCGTGAGCTTCCTGAGAGATCGAACCGTAAGACATCGCTCCCGTTTTGAATCTCTTGACGATCTCGGAAACAGGCTCTACTTCCTCGATCGGGACGGACTTCTCCTCATCGAAAACAAAGTCCATCAACCCTCTTAAAGTGTGAGGAACTCTTTCGCTGTCGACCATAGCCGTATATTCCTTGAAACGCTCGTAGTCGCCG
This sequence comes from uncultured Ruminococcus sp., assembly GCA_902773045.1. Lineage (GTDB taxonomy): Bacteria > Bacillota > Clostridia > Oscillospirales > Acutalibacteraceae > RUG592. The sequence continues at coordinate 3,786 of CACYDE010000225.1, forward strand.
TTCTGAGTCGCTTCGCGCAGAGCTATGATCGTTTCCGGGTTGTACATGTGGTCTTCCTTGTCAGGACCGCTGCGAAGCTTATGCGAACCGAAGCTGTCGGGAGTTGTGTCAACGCCGAGTCCGAGAGGATCAAAAGCGTGATCGTGACGCCACTCAACGCCCTCGCCGATCTCTTCGAGACCGATACCTCCGACTCTGCTGACGGTGTTTGTGAAATATTTGTCGATGACCTCCGTTTTGATTCCCACCGCCTCAAAGATCTGGGAGGACTGGTAGGACTGAAGCGTTGAAATACCCATTTTTGAAGCTATCTTGACGATCCCGTGAAGGATAGCCGAGTTATAATCTCTGATCGCGGTGTGATAATCCTTATCAAGAAGACCTTTGTCGATAAGCTCCGAGATACATTCCTGAGCAAGATAGGGATTGACCGCACGCGCGCCGTAACCGAGGAGCGTGGCGAAATGATGGACTTCGCAGGGTTCTGCGCTCTCCAGTATAATAGACACGGCTGTCCGCTTTTTCGTTCTTATGAGATACTGCTCCAGAGCCGAGACCGCAAGAAGGGACGGAATTGCGACATGGTTTTCGTCAACGCCCCTGTCTGAAATGATAATTATATTTGCGCCTTTTCTGTAAGCGCGGTCACAGGAAACAAAAAGTCTGTCCAAAGCTCTTTCGAGGGGGGTGTTTTTGTAATAAAGAAGCGAAACCGTTTCAACCTTGAACCCGGGACGGTCGATGGCTTTGATCTTCATCAGATCGACCGAGGTGAGAATAGGATTGCGGATCTCGAGCATATTGCAGTTTTCGCCTTTTTCCTCGAGAAGATTTCCGTCCGAACCGACATATACCACCGTATCGGTAACTATCTCTTCTCTGATCGCGTCTATCGGCGGATTTGTGACCTGAGCGAAAAGCTGTTTGAAGTAATTGAAAAGCGGCTGGTGCTTTTCAGACAGAACCGCAAGAGGGATATCCGTTCCCATTGCGGCAGTCGCTTCGATCCCGTTCTTAGCCATGGGAAGGATCGAATTTCTGATGTTTTCGTATTTATATCCGAAAGCCTTGTAAAGTCGGTCGCGCTGCTGCTGTGAATAGACGTCGACCTTTTTGTTCGGGATCGGAAGCTCCGAAAGATGAACGAGATTCATGTCGAGCCACTCGCCGTAAGGCTTTGCCCCGGCGTAGAACGACTTACATTCCTCATCGGAAACAACGCGCTGCCCTATCGTATCTATCACGAGCATTTTTCCGGGCTGGAGGCGGCTTTTGGTGATTATGTGTTCCGGGGCGATCGGAAGAACGCCGACCTCAGAGGAGAGAATGAGAGTATCGTCGTCGGTGATATAATATCTTGACGGGCGAAGTCCGTTTCTGTCGAGGACAGCGCCGACCGTGTCTCCGTCGGTGAAGAGGATAGCCGCAGGACCGTCCCACGGTTCCATCATCGTCGAGTAGTAATGATAAAAATCTCTTTTCTCTCTCGAGATCGACTTATCGTTTTCAAACGGTTCGGGGATCGTTATCATAACTGCTTTCGGAAGCGGGATCCCGTTCATCAGAAGAAACTCAAGGGTGTTGTCGAGCATTGCGGAATCGGAACCCGAAGCGTCGACCACAGGGAACACTTTGTCGATATCCTCCTGCATTACGGGGCTTGTCATGGTTTCCTCACGCGCAAGCATTCTGTCGGCATTTCCGCGGATCGTATTTATTTCGCCGTTATGAAGGATAACTCTGTTCGGGTGAGCGCGTTCCCAGCTCGGGTTCGTGTTCGTTGAAAAACGCGAATGAACGAGAGCTATCGCGCTTTTGTAATCCTCGTCAAGAAGGTCGAGATAAAAAAGTCTGAGCTGCTCGACGAGGAACATACCCTTATAGACCACCGTTCTTGACGAAAGCGACGGAACGTATGTATTGTCGTTGCTCTGTTCGAACTCACGCCTGATAATATATAATTTACGGTCAAAGTCAAGACCTTTTTCACAGTCCTCGGGCTTTTCCAAAAAGCACTGCATGATATGCGGCATACAATCATAAGCTTTCTGACCGAGGATATCGGGATTTATCGGAACCTCTCTCCAGCCGAGGAACTTCACGCCTTCTTTTTCGGCGATGATCTCAAACATTTTCTTCGCCTGATTGCGTCTGAGAATATCCTGCGGAAAGAAGAACATACCAACGCCGTAGGTTCTTTCCTCACCGAGCGTTATTCCGATCTCGCCGGCAGCCTTTTTGAAGAAATCATGTGATATCTGAAGCAGGATACCGACGCCGTCTCCGGTTTTTCCGGCTGCGTCCTTTCCGGCTCTGTGTTCGAGCTTTTCAACGATACTCAGCGCATTATCGACAACAGAGTGACTTTTCTCTCCCTTGATGCTGACTACCGCGCCGATACCGCAGGCGTCATGTTCGAACTCGGGTCTGTAAAGTGTATTTATTTCATTCATTTCTATCATCCTCGCTTTGCTTCAATGCTGCTTTAATAAGTCCTTTAAACAGGGGGTGCGCTCTGTTGGGGCGGCTTTTAAACTCCGGATGGAACTGAACTCCGACGAAAAATCTGTTCTGTGACACCTCCACCGTTTCAACGATAGACTCGTCCGGCGACGTTCCGCTTATCACAAGACCTGCGCCGGAAAGAGTTTCGAGATAATCGTTGTTAAACTCGTATCTGTGGCGGTGACGTTCGCTGATAAGCTCCGAGGAGTAACATTCAAACATCTTCGTTCCTTTTTGTATCTTGCAGGGATACGCTCCGAGTCTGAGCGTTCCGCCCTTGTTGATCTTTTCGTTCTGATCGGGCATAAAGTCGATGACCTTATGCTTTGTATTCTCGTCAAACTCGCCGGAGTTTGCGTCCGACAGCTTACAGACATTTCTTGCGTACTCGATCACGGCGACCTGCATTCCGAGACATATCCCGAGGTAAGGAACATTATTTTCTCTTGCATACTTCGCCGTTGAGATCATTCCCGAGATACCTCTGTCACCGAAGCCTCCGGGAACGATGAGCGCGTCGCAGCCTCCGAGAATATCACTCGCGTTTTCGTCCGTGATCCGTTCGCTGTCTATCCATTCGATATGCGTTCTCGTTGAACAGGCATATCCTGCGTGACGGATCGCTTCCGCCACCGAAAGATAAGCGTCGTGAAGCTGAACATATTTTCCGACAAGACCGACCGTGATCTTCCTGCTGCGATTTCTGATGCTGTCGAGCATCCTGTTCCAGTCGCCGAGATCGGGCTTTCCGACATTAAGCTTCAATTCCCTGCAAACAACATCGGAGAAGTTTGATTTTTCGAGCATGATCGGCGCTTCGTAAAGAACCGGGATCGTCATATTCTGGATCACGCAGTCGCTTTTGACGTTACAGAACAACGCTATCTTCCTGAAAATATTCTCTTCAAGCGGCTCATCGCAGCGAAGCACGATCATATTCGGCATTATTCCCATTCCCTGAAGCTCCTTGACGGAATGCTGAGTCGGCTTTGTTTTATGTTCGTCCGATCCTCTGAGGAACGGGACAAGGGTCACATGGATATAAAACGCGTTTTCCGATCCGACTTCCAGCCCCACCTGACGGATAGCTTCAAGAAAAGGCTGACTTTCGATATCGCCCGTCGTTCCGCCTATTTCGGTGATAACGACGTCGGCGCTGGTCTTTTTTCCTACGCTGTAGATGAAGTTTTTTATCTCGTTGGTGATATGCGGAATGACCTGAACCGTTTCGCCGAGGAACTCTCCCCTGCGTTCCTTATTCAGAACATTCCAGTAGACCTTTCCCGTGGTAAGGTTTGAATATTTGTTGAGATCCTCGTCAATAAATCTCTCGTAGTGACCGAGGTCAAGGTCGGTTTCCGCGCCGTCTTCCGTCACGTAAACCTCTCCGTGCTGATATGGGCTCATCGTTCCCGGGTCGACGTTGATGTAGGGATCAAGCTTCTGAGCGGCGACTTTAAGTCCCCTCGCTTTAAGAAGTCTTCCGAGTGAGGCTGCCGTGATCCCTTTTCCGAGACCCGAAACTACTCCTCCCGTAACAAAAATATATTTGGTCATAATTTCTTTCCTCTTACATATTATATTTTTCTATAATTTCCTTTGCTATGTCTATTTTTCTGACGCACCTGTCCATTGCTGTTTTTTCGATGAGACGGTGAGCTTCCTCTTCGGTGAGGAATTCATTTTCGATGAGAAGTCCTTTGGCTCTGTTGACCGCTTTCATCTCTTTGAGTCTTTGTTCGAGTTTCGATGTGTTTTCCTCGATTTTTTTCATTTTGCTGCTCGTTGCGGCGAGAAGCTTCATAGTCTGATAGAGAGTCGTTCTGTTGAGAGCTTTCGTCAGGGTCAGGATCCCGAACTGTTCCATTTTGTAGGAAACCTCTTCGTAAAGCTCCGGCTGAACAAGAAGCAGAACGCCCGTTCCGGTTGAATTCACGATATCGACCGCCAGCTCCATTCCGAACTCATCGCTCAAAGGCGTCACGACAATGACCGAGCCGATATCCGTCCGCAGCATGATCCGCTTTGCTTCACCTGCGCTCATCGCCGTCAGGATAGGCGAAAAATCATTTTTCGGGAGTATATTTTTTATAAGCTCTATCGGCTTTTCCGCTGACGAAACGATCAGGACGCTGTGAGTGTCATTGATTATCGGCATAAAATTCACCACCCGTATATGCCGGTTGATTGATCTGATCTCTGATTATTAATAACATTTCTTTTATTTTTTTGACCGGCAATTTGCTTTGCTGCTGTCTTTGACCGAAACTTTATTTATCGTCATAATAAGTTGATTTACTCAAACTTCCCATACTCAAAATTACAATGAACACAAATTCTATCGTGGGCTGCCGATATAAAGAACAGGTTTCGCTATCGAATCCGAGCTTATTCTTCGATCAAA